>CAYXON010000113.1:0-4644 GCA_964467145.1 uncultured archaeon
TATCTTCAGTGCGCTTTCAGTCCTTAGCTTTGTCGCACCAACGCCGACGGCGTCGAGAACCACAGGTATCCCTTTTTTGTTGGCTGCCTTTGCAGCCACTATCATGGTGTCAACTAGCTCCGGAGTTAATGTGCCGATGTTAAGAACTAGCGCAGAGGATATCCCAACCATCTCCTCAACCTCCTCTTTCGCGTGCGCCATCACAGGAAGTGCGCCGAATGCGCGGGTTATGTTCGCGCAGTCGTATATCGTCACCCAGTTTGTTATGTGGTGTATCAGCGGCTTCTTCTCACTTATCCGCCCTAGTATCTGTTGTGCGTCAATCATTTTAAAATCACTGCCTCGTCAACTGCTTTTTTCACAAGCTCCTCCAGATTTATTTTACTTTCCTCGATAAGTATCTTTTCTTTTTTAGAGCTAGTCGATGGCTTATTCGGAACATATGGGCAGCTGCCCTTCGCCTGCGAGGATATCTCATAGGTTCCCGCCTGCCTCGCTATCTTTATCGTGTCTTCCTTGTCAAATCCTATCAACGGGCGCATTATGGGAAGCTTTGTCGCATCGCTTAGTACAAGTAGGTTGTCGAGTGTCTGAGATGCGACCTGCCCCATGGATTCACCAGTTATTATGAATTCAGCCCCTTCTTTTTCCGCGATTTTTTCGGCTACCATATAGAGAAACCTCTTGCACAGTACGCAGTGATGGTGTGGGTCACAATTTTTGTCGACTATATCGTGGAACTCCTGCTTAGGTATTACGTAAGACTTCATCTTTTTGCCAGATAACTTGGAAAGATGGGCTACAAGCTCTGATATCACTTTGGTGTCCTGACTATTGAGGGTTTTGAAGTGTACGCCAACTACTTCGACGCCCTGCTTCATCATCAGATACCCAGCCACAGGCGAGTCAATACCTGTGGAGATAAGAAGCACACCCTTCATCTTTCAGAACTCCTCGGTTTCATCGTTCATTTCAGGCAAGTATTAAGAGTGCCTGGTTTTAAATCAGGCGTCCATGCTTGTTATCTGCCTTGTTGTGCGCCATTTCTCAAGCTCAAGGTATATGAAGCCCGCAGATGATAGCAACGCTATTAACAGGAACATGCCAGGCGTTAGCGAGGTTACGTGGGTGAGCTCCTGCAGGCTCATGGTCGTGGACGGTATCGTGAACGGAAGGTACACAAGAACGAGAAGAACAGCTAGTGATAAGCCTACTGCCCCGAGAAGCCATTTGTTTTTCAGTATCCCAACCCTTAATGCAGGATATCTTGTGGACCTTGAAGTTAGGGCCTGATACATCTCGAAAAACGCGACAGACAGGAAAGCCACTGTCTGGGCTTCGAATATGTTTTGTTTTGCTGGGTCCCAAACCCAAAGGAAAAGCCCCATTGTGGTGATTATCATTATGAGCGGGTACCATACGATGAATGGCGCAAGCCCCCTGTGCAGGGGCTCTGTTTTGGGTCTTGGTTTTCTGCTCATTGCACCAGGCTCAAATGGGTCGACCCCCAGTGCAAGCGCTGGAAGCCCGTCAGTCACAAGGTTTATTATGAGTATCTGGGACGCTGTCAAAGCTATCGGGACTCCAGGTATTATTGAGGATAGGAATACTATCGCAACTTCCCCGATGTTTCCTGATATTAGATACGCGAAGAACTTTCGTATGTTGTCGTATATGCCCCTGCCTTCCTCGACTGCGCGGACTATTGATGCAAAGTTGTCGTCTGTGAGCACCATGTCCGCTGCCTCCTTTGAGACGTCGGTTCCTGCGATACCCATGGCAATGCCTATGTCGGATTTTTTGAGGGCTGGTGCGTCGTTTACTCCATCACCTGTCATCGCAACCACATGACCCTTTTTCTGTAGCGCCGTCACTATCCTGAGCTTGTGTATCGGCGAAACCCTGGCATACACTGATATGTGCTCGACGTTGGCTTCAAGCTCGTCATCGCTTAATGCCTCAAGTTCTTGTCCTGTGAGTACGCCGTCGCCTGGCGAGTATATCCCGACTTCCTCAGCAACTGCTTTTGCAGTTAGTTTGTGGTCGCCTGTTATCATGACGACCCGTATGCCGGCGCTCTTGCATTTTGATACTGAGGTTTTCGATTCTGGGCGCGGCGGGTCTATCATCGCGACAAGTCCTGCGAACACCATGTCCTCTTCTGCTTCTTCGATGATGTAGTTTTCTTCGATTCTACGGTATGCGAGTCCGAGGACCCGGTACGCTTTTGATGCGAATGCTTCGTTTGCTGTGTCGAGGCTTTTCAGGTGCTGGGGGGTTATTTTCTCCTCTTTTCCGTTCCAGAGTATTTTTGAGCATGAGTTCACGATGACGTCGTATGCGCCGACGCAGTAGGCTTCTTCCCCGCCTGCGCCTTTGTGTATTGAGGTGTATTTTTTCCTCTCGCTTGTAAAGGGTATCTCGTTAACCCACTTGAACTTTTCCTTTAGCTCTTTCTGGTTTAGCGACGCCTTGGCTGCTGCGACCACCAATGCCGCCTGTGTCGGGTCGCCGGTTATTTTGCCGGATTCGTCAACTGTTGAGGTGTTGCATACAGTGCCGACGGTTAGAAGTTTTATGAAGTCTGCTGTGAGTTCTGTGTCAAATCCGCCTGAGAACCCGTATCCTTGTCCTGAGACCCCGACTTCTTTTCCACCTACCCAGATTTTCTTGATGGTCATCTCGTTTTTTGTGAGTGTCCCTGTTTTGTCTGTGCAGATGACTGTGGTGCTGCCAAGTGTTTCAACAGCGGGGAGCTTTCTTATTATGACGTTTTCTTTGACCATCCTACGGGTGCCTGTCGCAAGTGCGACTGTGACAACACCTGGCAGACCTTCAGGGACGGCTGCGACTGCGAGCGCTATTGCTATCATGAACATCTCAAGAAGCGGGGTTCCGTCCACGATTATTCCGGACACGAACACGATGGCACAGAGGATTATTACGCCAACACCTATCTGCTTTCCAAGAAGGCCTAGTCTTTCCTGAAGGGGTGTCTTCTCTTCTTTGATATCTTTTATCTGTCCTGCTATTTCCCCGAGTTCTGTCTGCATGCCGACTGCGACAACGAGTGCTGTGCAGTTGCCGGATACTGCGGTTGAGCCCATGAATAGCATGTTATGCCTTTCAGCAAGCGCTGTTTTGTCGGGGAATATTCCTTTCTTTTTTTCGACAGGCGTTGATTCGCCAGTAAGTGAGGATTCATCAGTCATAAGCTGTATCGACTCTATAATGCGCAAATCAGCTGGTATTTTGTCGCCTGCTTCAACGAATACTACGTCGCCGACGACCAAATCTTTTGAGTTTATCTTGGTTTTTTCACCGTCCCGTATGACTGTTGCATGAGGTGTCATGAGGTTTTTCAGCGCCTCAAGCTCCTTTTCAGCGTGGTATTGCTGGTAGAATCCGACAACAATTATGAATGCTACGATGACGAGAATTAATCCTGCCTCTATCATCTCCTGCACGCTCTGCTCATAAAATCCGATACCTATTGAGACAAGTGCTGCGGCAATCAGAAGCATTATCAAAAAGTCCTTGAACTGATCTGCTAGTATCTGAAGGGGTGATGTTTGTTCTTTGGTTTCGAGCATGTTTGGCCCGTCGCGTTCAAGCCTTTTTGTAGCTTCAGGTGTTGTTAGACCTTCCGCTTTAGATTTGGTCTCGGACATTATCTGCTCTATTTCCTTTGAGTGATGTAGTGGCTTGACCATCTTTTCAACTATTATGTTTTATCTGCTTTTATCTCCTGCGGTTTCTTGGCTACCTCAGTTCTTTTGCCTGTTGATGTGATTACTACTTTGCCTGAACCTCTTATCACCTTGGAGTTCATGTAGACCATGTTTGCGCGTTTTGGAAGAGGTGTGTCGTCTGGCAGAGTCATTATGTTTTTTTCTGATGATTCCGCAGCTCCGGTTATATTTGATTCGTCAACTGTGAGTTTGTCAGATTCTATAATGCGGCCATCTGCTGGCACTGTGTCTCCTTCAGAAAGCATTATTATATCGCCTGGGACTATCTCATCTTTGGGCGTGAGCGACTCAGTCATGTCACGCATAACCCATAAAGTGAGTTTTTGTATTTTGATTATTCCAAGAAAGGAGTTGATAGAGTTCATCGCGGACGCGATTGATTCTGCGAGTGTCTTTTTATGAGGTATCTCGTTTGGTCCGTAGAATGTGAGTCTCTTCCCAGCCTCAGAAGATGACAGGCCAAGTGGTGAGCTATTGAGTGTCTTGAATGTTTTTTCCGCGTCTAAAGTGTGGAATTTTCTCACGTCCAATGCCATTTAAGGATTTTAGGAGTATAGGTATTTAATCTGTTTCAGGCCCAGTAAGGGTTTTTAACGTATTTGAAGGCGTTAAGGCCTGCAAGACCACCTTCCCCAACTGCTTGCGGTATGCGTATCCATTTGCCGACGACGTCGCCTGCTGCGAAAACGCCTTTGATGTTTGTCCGCATGTCAGAGTCGACGACGAGTTTATTGTCTTTGATATTGACTCCAATTTTTTGGAGAAATTCCGTGTTGGCGACTGTCCCCAACGCGAAGACGACAGCGTCCACGTCCCAAATGTTTTCTTTGCCTTCTTTGTTGTTTAGGAGCGTTATCTTCTGGGCGCGTCCGTTGCCATGTGTTTTTTTGAC
>CAYXON010000114.1:0-4603 GCA_964467145.1 uncultured archaeon
CTTCTCAATAGAGACAGCCCAGCAGATACTCGACAACTTCAACAACATACTAGGGGTTATCCAAGTCGTTCTCGCAGGCATAGCCGCAATATCCCTTGTCGTCGGGGGCCTAGGCATCATGACCACCATGTACACTAGCGTTCTCGAAAGGACAAGACAAATAGGGATAATGAAGGCGATTGGCGCGAGAAACTCAAACATACTAATGCTATTCCTAACAGAGGCAGGACTCCTCGGCGCAGCAGGCGGCATAATCGGGGTTGCTATGGGGCTTGCAATAAGTTTCGGCACAGCCTACGTCGCCCAGAACTACTTCGACATAGAGCTTCTCAACGCCTCAGCAGACCCGACACTCATAGTCGGCGCACTGTCTTTCGCATTCATAGTAGGCTGCCTATCAGGCACCCTACCGTCACTTAAGGCTGCTAAGATGAAACCAGTCGACGCAATAAGATACAGGTGAAAAAGTGAACGCAGACTACTTCCGGATTGCAGCAGGCAACATCACCAAAAAAGGGATGAGAAGCTGGCTCACAATGCTCGGGATATTTGTGGGAATAGCAGCAGTAGTATCTCTGATAAGCCTTGGCCAGGGGATGGAGGACGCGATAAAAGACCAGTTCGCACAGATGGGCACAGACATAGTCATGGTGATGCCAGGCAGTGGGTTAGAAAGCTACGGACAAGGCAAACTCTCAGAACACGACGAAGACATAGTCAACAAGGCGAGGGGCGTTGAGCAGAACGCGCCCATGATATCCAAGATTTCCAAGGTCGAATATGACAAACAGATAGTCTACACGTTCGTCAGCGGGTTCCCAGTCGACGACAGGTACGAGGTCATTGAGAACATGCAGTCCTTCAAGATAAAGGAGGGCAGGAAGTTCACAAGCTCAGACAAATACAAAGCCGGAGTAGGGATACTATTCACCACCGGAGACGTCTTCGACAACAAAAAACTCAAGACCGGCGACAAAATCATGATAGACGACATAGAGTTCAGGATATCCTCAGTATACGAGTCATTCGGAAACGAACAAGACGACTCAAGTCTATTCATACCCCTTGAGACCGCAGAGGAGATATACAACACGAAAGAATATGACGTCTTCGTCGTCAAAGTAAAGGGAGGCTTCACGCCAGACGCAGTCGCAGAAGACATCAGAGAACTCATGAGAGACGACAGAAACCAGAAAGAAGGCGAAGAAGACTTCAACGTCCAAACAGCAGAGCAGATGATAGAAAGCTTCGGCTCAATACTGTCCGCAGTACAGGCAGTCGTTGTCGGAATCGCCATGATATCTCTGATGGTCGGCGGCATCGGAATAATGAACGCCATGTACACGAGCGTCATCGAAAGAACCCAGGAGATAGGGGTTATGAAGGCGATAGGCGCCAAAAACAAGGACATAATGATGATGTTTCTGATAGAATCCGGGATGCTAGGCCTCGTCGGAGGCCTCATAGGGGTTTTGATAGGCCTTAGCATGAGCCTGTCAGTCGAATACTACGCAGTCCACTTTCTAAACCAATCATTTCTAAAAGCCAACACCTCACCCTACCTAATCGGCGGAGCCCTCCTCTTCAGCTTCGTCGTAGGATGCATATCAGGGGTGCTCCCAGCCCTGCAAGCCAGCAAACTAAGGCCAGTCGAAGCACTCAGATACGAGTAAAAAAATGCACAAAACAAAAACAGCAGACGACACCAGCCAGATAGAAAGTTTCGAGTACCAGGTCGAGGAAAAAGTCAAAAGAAGAGTCAATGAATCAGGTATTTGCGAAGGGGAAGTTAGACTACACAAGACTGCTGGTTCACCCACAGTAATCACCCAAGACCTCTCAGACGATGCTGCAGAAGTCGGCTACACAGTCGGTGCCAAAACCTGCACCATGGCGACACTTTGGGGCACCCTCCCAGACAACAAAAGACTTCTTGCAGTATTCCACCAAAGCGGTGCGGAAGAACTATATGCTGGAATTTCAAAACTGATGATGAACCTGTCAGCCAAAGGATTTACTGCGGTGAGGATGAGCTACGCAAGAGGCGAGCTAGGCCACATGTTCGGAACACTCGATGAAGAACGAATTAAGACATGCCTTGAGAGTAATGTAAGTGAAGATTTCACGATAAAACAACTGCCCACCAGAGAGAAACCCGTCGCCTACGGGCTGATTGCCGAAGCCAAAACAGGCAAGACAATAACCTACTGAAAAACCATTTATTTGCTGATTCTGCCGAATAAGTAATATGCCACAAGCCATGAAGGGGGTGAGGGAACAGCCACTTCTGAACCCCCCAGTAGATGGTAAAAAACATTCCTATGAGGTTGCTGAAAGAGACAAGGCTGCGATGGAAAGGTCGCTCACTTGGTGGAGGGATAACAAATTCCACATGTGCGACGAACACCTAAACCAACTATACCATATGAAACTTCTCGGAATACAGGTCAAACTAACAGACGAGGATGAAAGAGGAGTCCATGAAGCCCTACAAAAAAGCATGAAGCCGGAGTCCGCGTATAAGATACCATTCATCAAGCACCTGCTAAAGCTCTACGAGCGGAGAGCGGAGATAACACCTGAAGAACGCGCGCTCATCGACGGGGACCTGAAAAGATACTCCGGACACGCGACTATCGCGGAGGAAATCACCGACCACATGAGGGCTCTCGACTTTGACTATGAGCTCACAGCCAGGGAAAAATCATCGCTTGCCCAAAGCCTCAACGTCGCAAGGACATATTTTGAAAGGGACGGAGGCCACACCCACGCGGAGACATTCCTGAAGACAATAATCCTCATGAAAGACTTTGGAATACCCTATGAAGCAGACAAAAAAGACCGTGAACTTTTGGAAAAATCTATGAACCTCTTCAGGCAAACAAGCGACTACCGCCTATCCATAGCCTACGTCTGCAAAATGAGGATGGACGAAAGGCCCGAAGAAAAACACGCAGAACAACTGCCGCCACTGAAGAAACTATGACAGCCGCGATAAAGACCTTTAGGCCAGCACCACTTCTGACACCCCCAGAGAAAAGGGAATACGACGTGTACTCGGTCTTTTATGGTGGGCTGGTTAGGCGGGCACTCACGGAAGAAAGCAGCTCAAGCCTGGCGCTGGACATACTGTACATTATGAAGTTCTTCTGTATGGACTACCAAGTGACTCCAAAATACGAGAGAGCCGCCCAGAACAGGCTCGCTGACGCGAGAAGATACGGGAAAGACCACGAACTCGCCAAAGTCCACTTCCTCATGGACGAGTTAGGCATAGAAAATGAGGTATGGGACGGGGAAAGGGAGAGGATGAGGAAAGAACTGGGGAAATACCGGGGCATGGGCAAAAGCATAGGCGAATATGAAGCAATACCGTGGCAGATAAACATGATGAGAAAAGTCGGCGAGAAAGTGGACGTCACAGAAGGCGACAGGGAGATCATGGAATACGGAATCGAAAGATACACTACCGCCAAAGATGGGATTAAATTGGCGGGCTTGATAGCTGAGATGAAGTCTGCAGGGGTAGAACACACAGTCACAAGGGAGGAGACTGAACTGATGTTCAAAACCATCAGGGAACTCAGAGAAAACAACAGAGCATACGGGTACGCTACTATGATATACGACCTGATGCGGGTATTCGAGCAGGAAAAACACACTAATCCAGAGATGCCGCCGCTGAAGAAGCTTTAGGCTTTTTTTATCTTCTATTTGTTAATATATGCCTATGGAGGAGGAGTTCGGGGAGTGGTATAGGCGGATGCTTTCTGAAAACCAGCTCGTAGACGACAGATACGACATCAAGGGGATGCTCGTCTACCGCGGCGGCGGAATGAGGATAATCAAGCAAATGGTGAGCTACCTCGAGCAGATGCTTGAAGCTGACGGACATGAGCCAACAATGTTTCCGGTTCTCATACCAGAGACTCTTCTTAACCTGGAGAAAGAGCACATCGCAGGATTTGAAGAGCAAGTCTACTGGGTCACGCACGCTGGCAAAAACAAGCTAGACCGCAAAATGGCGCTCAGGCCAACGAGCGAAACCTGCATGTACCCGATGTTCGCGCTCTGGACCAGGACCTACACAGACCTGCCGATAAAGGTGCACCAGAGCGTTAGCGTATACCGCTACGAGACTAAACAGACGCGGCCGCTGATACGCTCAAGAGAGTTCTACTGGAACGAGGGGCACACAGCATTCGCAACAAGAGATGAAGCCCTCAAAAATATCGACACAATAAAGGACATCTACACCAAACTCATAAACGGCCTCTTATGCCTACCGCTGCAGATGAACAAAAGACCAGACTGGGACAAGTTCCCAGGCGCCGAATACACCATCGCGTTTGAGACCCTGATGCCAGACGGCAAAACACTTCAGGTCGCGACAGTCCACAACCTCGGACAACACTTCAGCAAAGTATTCAACATCGTCTACGACGACGAACAAGGCGAAAAACACCACGCATGGCAGACCTCATACGGCCCCGGATTCGGGCGCCTGCTCGCAGCCACAGTCTCGGTGCACGGCGATGAGAAAGGCATGAAACTGCCGCCAAAGGTCGCACCCACCCAGGTCGTGATAATACCAATCGTGTTC
>CAYXON010000115.1:0-4554 GCA_964467145.1 uncultured archaeon
GAAAATGGGGACTCAATGATATTTTTTAACTCACGTGCAGACAGGACAAGACAGATAACATCTGCAATAGCATTAAATGACTTCAAAGGCTTTGTGAGGGACAAACAGGACATAATATTCGTCTGCATGACACAATACGATGAAGGATACAATCTACCGACGATATTGACTTCAAAACCTTTATCAGGGGGTCTGGGACAAGCCATGGAGAGCCACGGAAGCAGACAGCTGAGGATATCATCGACTGAGAAGTTCGCGCACGTAACATTCTTCATAAACTCGGGCAAATGGGAGGTTTTTGATGGTGAGGATAGGGTGCTCATACCAGACCCAAACGTGAGGGAATACAATGAAAGACCTCAGATGAGCTCAAAACTGGTTGCTGAAGCGGTCGTTAACGCACTAAAGCCAGTGGGTGAAACAAGAAGACCAGCCTACGACTTTTTAGTGATTAACCTCCCGAACTGCGACATGGTAGGAAACACTGCAAAGGAGAGCGCCGTAGTAAACGGCGTCAAAACCGTTGACGCGGCAATAGGCAGGATATGGGCGGCAGTCAAAAAAGTGGACGGAATATTAGTTGTGACAGCCGACCACGGCGCAGGAGACATGAACATAAACCCGAAAACAGGGCAAGCATACCCGGAACACATGATAACCCCGGCTGTGACAATTTTCGCAGTACCGCCAAACATTGGAAGGTTCGAATACGACACCCAAAGGATGAAACATAAACCGGACGAGATAAGACTCGACGACATAGCCCCAACGATATGCCAGATGAGGGGTTGGGAGATACCAGATTACATGACTGGAAAACCTCTCGGAAGACTTGAACTAAGGCAGAGGGTGATGACATGACAATAAACGAGCAAGTCATCAGACAATACAAACGCTTAGGCGCGGAATTCCCCTTTCCAGTAAAGCTAGGCGAGTTCGGGGAAAGAGAAGCAGAAATAAACCTCATGGGCATAGAAGCATATGTACGAGTGAAACTCGGCACAGACAACAAGAGGATAAGACAGATAACAGATGCCGCATTTTCGATAGCTGAAAAACTCGAACCATTGCAAAGAGACGACTTTCTGAGCTTTGCAAGGACAGATAACTTTCTCGGAAGGATACTAAGGTTTAAGGACCCGCTAGCTGTCATGAGGACTATAGACTCGCGCACAGGGAACGTGGAACAATCTAACAGGTTCGACTTCCTCTACAGCCTCGCCCCAACAGCCCTTGAAACATGTGAGAATGAACCGCAACTTTTTGCCCAAAACATTGATGCAGTTTTGAAGGTCAGCAAACTCATGTCCGCGCAAAGCAGGAAATGGATGTTCACCCGAGAAGACTGGAGCACTGCGCAAGAGCCCATGGTCGTGCGCGGACTAGGATGTCAGACAATCATATTACACGGGAAAAACCCCAAAGACGTTGAGGCCGCCTTGACACAATGTGTCAGAGAGGCTGAGGGACTCAACAGCAGAGGCGAAAGAAAATACAAAGGCGTCAGCGAAGACAGTAAAATGGACTACTACATGATGAGTGCCGTAGACGCAATAAGAGTATATGGACAAAAATTCTCAAAACTCGGCGCAGCCCTCAGGTCAGTGGTCAAATCAGGGGAAACCCTAGACGACACGGACGCCAGATGCTCATTCTACCAGTACACTGCGCCACAGGCCATTAAGACCCTCGGCAATGACATCCAGATGATGTCAATGAGGCTCGGCAGCCTCTGCGCCCTCTCACACGACGTTGGCGAGTTCGCAAGGGGGGAGTTCTTCTTCGGTGCAGCCCCATCACTCATAAGGACATTCGGAAGGCGCGAAGGGATGGAGGATGCAGTCCATGCAATCACTGAAACAAGAACATCACTTAAAGACAACATACTAGAGTCGCTTTTCTACAGGGACGTGGTGCCGTCAATGCAGCCCCTAGGATACTCAAGAGAGAGGATAAGGACTGCTTGCTCATTTTCAAAAGAGGCAATAGATAAATGTAGGGCTGAGAACCACAGCGAAGGAGAAGTCATGAAAATGACTTCGCAGGTAATCCCAAAACTCCTGATTGCAATAAGCTCAAACTACGAGCTTACTTCAAGAGCCCAGATTATTTCTGGAATGCAAGACCTAATAGACTTGGTTGAACCTGGACAGCTGATGAATTTCATGGAGAGCGCAGCCCCAACAGCAGTTGAGGCCATAAACCCAAATGAAGCTCAAAGAGGCCACACTGGAGGGATGTTTTATCCAGATAGCAGAGAAAAAGCAGCGGATATGCTATTCGGGTGGTGCTCAAAACTCGTTGAAGTCGGCGCAAGCCTTGAACCAAGCCAAAGAGACAAGTACTACACAGACGAGATGCCGGAAATGTTCAGGATAGTATCAGGATTTGACGTAGAAAAAATGGGAAAATACTTCGGGAACAATAACAGTCTCTTGTACAGAAACCTCCGGACTGTGATGCAGGTGGGCGCACCCCTTGAAATCGACAAGAGAATAGATGCATACCACTACCTAGCGCCCGCAGCATTCAAAGTTGCAAAAGAAGACCCAGAAAGTGTCAGACAGATGATGGAGGCAGGACTATCAAGCATGCCATCCCTGCCAAGCCAGTTCAGAAGAGCCTTCAGGCAGGTTACCTTAGCCAACATAATATTATGCAGCAGAGCAAATCCGACCTTCGTGGCTGCTGCAGGAAAAACAACCTGCGACGCAGTCCAGATAGTCAGTGAAGGCGCGAAAAACGTTTTCATGAGGTCACTCATACCAGCGGTTGCATTATCATCTGAAGGCGACGCCACATGGTTTTCAGAGATAGTAGACTCCACAGTCGAGATCGTTGAGGACCCGCAAGGCAGGATAGCTGCCTCGGCAGGCGACAAATTCCACAGCATATCACACAGGGGCAAAACCAACATATACGGCAACACAGTACCTATTATTCTGCAGAGATTCACTGACATAGCAGATTTCAGAACAGCCGTTGAGAAATTCGTAAGCGCCTACGTCACCCTAACAAGCAGCGAAAGAACAGTGCTTGCACTGGAGAAGATAGATGGGATAGCTAAACAATCAAGGGACATCGCAGACTACTGCGAACGGCTGGACCGCATAATGACCTATGAGAAGATAGAAGGGGGTGAAGAGTTCATAAGGTCGACCGTAGGCAGAGAGGTATATGATGTGCTGGTTGCAAAAGCAGCGGAAAGAGACCTACAAAAATCCGACATAAACATATCATCACGGCAGACAGCCACAAACAGGGGGAGAATATGGAACATAGTACTCGGAGACCAGAAAGAGCCAGTGCAGTCATACATACTAAAGAAGGCTTCCCCAGGAAACGAGCAAGATGACATGGAAACATACGCGAAGGCGGCGGCACACATAAGACCACTTGTCCCAAGGCTCATATACGCCGGAACTTCAACAAGGGAAGACGGCACAAGCGACAGCTTCCTACTCGTCGACGAAGTCGACATCGAAGGATTGGAGATTGGAAGACAAACAGGTGGCAGAGGAAGTTTCACTGACGAGCAAATAGTGGAGGCACTTGCTACAAGCATACACGACATGAACATGCTTGGCATAGCACCAAGGGAAAGAAAACACCACATGCACCCGCTTGTCACAGCAGATCCCCAAGGCAAACCGAGGATACAATTTACTGACGTTGAGAGGATATGTGACATCGACGGAAACATCGAAAGACAAACGCGTGCAGCACTTGTAAAATCCGCATATAGCACAATGCAAAGAAGCTTTGACGTATCCCCAGACAGACTCATGAGGCTTACGACATTGTTTGACAGGACACTCAGTGGACTCGGAGCCGAAGCAGACTCCGAAACAACCCCGCAAGACCGTGAAGGATCCATAGCCAGAAAATACCACCAAGCCCAATACTCGGCAGTCGACACCCTTTTAAGAAGCCTGGAACAAGACACATGGTCCGCAGTATTCCCCCAAAGAAGAAACAGCAGTAGAAGCGATAAAACCTAGTGTCCAATAAGTATTGGAGATATTATATCATTTGAGCTCGTGTATGTCTGCCTTCATCTGCTGAACATCAACCAACGCTACTGTCTTGCATCCTGTTAGGTACCCGCAGCTTTCGCCGGGGTTGACAACGAGTGTGTTTCCCTCAAATGTGACCTCTGGCGTGTGGGTGTGACCGCTTATGATTATGTCATATTTGCTGGATTTAACCATACTATCAAGGATTGATGGATTGTGACCGTGGTATACTGCGATTTTCTTTTCAGCATACTCGAACTCTAGAAAGTCTGAAAGCTCAGCATCCATCTCCTCGAGCTTGCGGTTTATGTTATATTTGTCACCTTCGTTGTTGCCGAAGACTCCCTTAAGCTCTGCCTTAAGTTTTTTCAGCGGCTCAACAGCTATCGGGCTGACAAGGTCGCCTGAGACGATTACTAGATCGACGTTTTTTTTGTTGAAAAACTCCACAGCTTTTTCTATTGCAACTAGGTTATCGTGGCTGTCGCCGAAGACTCCAATCATATTAAATATATCACTTTTAGGCTTTAAAGCTTGA
>CAYXON010000116.1:0-4520 GCA_964467145.1 uncultured archaeon
TTAAGAGTGATGATTTAAAAGGTTTTGAAAAAGCGATCACAAAAAAGACAAAAGCGATATTGCCAGTCCACCTCTACGGACACCCAGCCGACATGAAGGCGATAATGGAAATAGCGGCTGACCACAAACTCACAGTCATTGAGGATGCCTGCCAAGCACATGGCGCATCACAAGACGGGAAAAAAGTAGGATCCTTCGCAACAGGGTGCTTCAGCTTCTACCCCACAAAAAACATGACCACCTCAGAAGGCGGGATGATAACAACAGACGACGACGAAGTAGACAAACTGTCAAGGGCGATAAGGCAGCACGGGATGATGAGAAGATACTACCACGACATACTCGGCTACAACTTCCGCCTAACAGACATCGCCGCAGCAATCGGGATACAACAGCTGAAAAAACTTCCCCAATACAACAAAAAAAGGGCTGAAAACGCCATATACTACGGTAAAAACATAAAAAACAGAGACATTACACTGCCTATTGTCGCCAAAGGTTGCGTTCATGCATTCCACCAATACACGATACGCCACCCAAGTCGCGACAACCTCACGCAAGTGCTTGAAAAAGCACAGATAGGATACGGCGTATATTATCCTGTGCCCATAAACCAGCAGAAACACTTCCTCGATAGAGGATACAAGGTGTCATGTCCAATATCTGAGAAGATGGCGCGCGAGGTTGTCTCAATACCAGTGCACCCCAAACTAACCCAAGAAAACCTACAGTATATAACCGACACACTGAATAAGATAAGATGACCCAACTCAAGGCGGCAGTAATAGGTGCGGGCGCAATGGGCGCCAACCACTGCAGAATATACTCCGAACTAGCTGACACCGAACTTGTCGGCGCATGCGACCTTGACAAAAGACTTGTAACCGACGCTGGAAAAAAACACAGGTGCAAAAGTTACACAGACCACAACAAACTACTCACAGAAACAAGACCAGATATCGTAAGCATTGCTGTCCCTACACAAGCCCACACAGAGGTTGCGCTATCTGCGATAGAGGCGGGCGCGTCAGTGCTCGTTGAAAAACCAATAGCCGACACGATCGAAAACGCGCAGAAAATAATAGATGCAGCAAATGATGCTGGGGTCAAACTAATGGTCGGCCACATAGAAAGATTCAACCCAGCAGTACAGGAGCTTGCGAGACTTCTTGCGAAAAAAGAGCTCGGCAGAATATTCACGATACACGCCACAAGAGTCGGCCCCTTTCCCCATAGGATAAGGGACGTCGGCGTTGTCATAGACCTCGCAGTCCACGACATCGACATCATGCGCTACATCACAGGATCTGAGGTCAAGCGGGTATATGCAGAAACCGAAAAGAGGATACACACAAAATGCGAGGACATGCTCAGCGGACTTCTCAAATTCGAAAACGGCGTCGTCGGAGTACTTGACGTCAACTGGCTCACCCCAGAAAAAATCAGGGAACTCACAGTCACGGGTGAGAAGGGGATGTTCCAGGTAAAATACATCCCACAGGAGCTAACATTTTATGAGAACATGGACGCGTCAAAGCCAGACTACAACTACCAAGACATACTAATGGGAGTCTCAGAAGGCGACATAAGACATGTGCGAGTCGCCAAAAAAGAGCCACTAAAGGCCGAGATAGAGTCATTTGTGAACTCAGTTGCCAAAAATCAAAAACCAGAGGTGACAGGCCTTGACGGCCTGATGTCACTTAAGATAGCCCTTGCAATATCTGCGAGCGCCACAGAAAACCAGGTGATAATCCTATGAAGGCGTGCGTTGTGGGGCTCGGAAAAGCCGGCCTACCACTCGCAGCCGTCATGGCTGACGCAGGCATTGAAGTCATAGGATATGACCTAGACAAAAAAAGAGTCGCTGAAATAAACTCTGGCGAAAACCCGCTTCCAGAAGAAGACGGACTCGCAGAGCTTTTGAAAAAACACGGCGGCAAAAAACTCAAGGCAACAACAGACATAAAAGACGCCAAAGACGCCAAAGCCTACATAGTCCTAGTACCTCTATTTCTAGATTCCAAAAATAAGCCAGACATGAGCATACTCACAGCAGCATTCAAGCAAGTTGCGTCAGTATTATCTGACGGCGACCTCGTAGTCCTTGAAACAACCGTGCCACCCGGCACCACCCAGACGATTGTCAAAAAAATACTCGACAAAAGCGGGAAAAAATATCTTCTCGCATACAGCCCAGAGCGGATAATGACTGGATACAGCATATCACGGTTCAGGCAGTTTCCGAAAGTCGTCGGCGGAATAGATGAGCAAAGCACCAAGGCAGCACAGCAACTATATACTATATTCTCAAAAAACGTCGTGCCAGTACGAGATGCGAAGACTGCGGAAATGGTCAAAGTCGCAGAAGGAGTATTCCGCGACGTTAACATCTCACTCGCAAACGAACTATACATGGTATGTGAGAAAGCTGGCGTGGATTTTTGGCAGATGAGACAAGCAGCATCGCACACCTTTTGCAACATACACGAGCCCGGGATGGTCGGCGGACACTGCATACCAGTGTACCCCTGGTTTCTCATAAACAACTACGACGTCCCACTCATAAGGCTTGCGAGAAAACTCAACGAGAAGATGATAGATTATTACGCAGACAAAGCCGCGAAAATTGCAGGCAAAAAAGGCAAAATAGGCATCGTAGGCCTCTCGTATAGGGCGGGGGTAAAGGAAACCAGCCACACCAAAGCACACGCACTAATTAGAAAACTCAAAAAGAGGGGCTTGAGTGTGTGGGGCCTCGACCCGCTTCTCACAGCTGAAGAAGTTGAGCAACACTTTAAGATACCCCACCTACACGACCCCTCCAAAATGGACGCGTTCATACTCACTGACAAAATAGCTGGCGCTAATCTCCCAGCTGAAAAAACAGTCGATTTGAAAAACGCACTCACTAAAAACTAGCGAGTCGACTTCGGTATCGGAAGATACTGTACAAGCGCTGACGCAACCGTCTGAAGCGGCATCGTCTGAAGCCAAACCTTCCCAGGTCCTTTTAGGCTAACAAGGAACATTCCCTCACCGCCAAACAACATGTTTGTGACTCCCTTGACACGCTCTATGTCATATGTTACTGTCGGCTCAAACGCTGCCACATATCCTGGGTTGACTTTGAGTTTCTCACCAGCTGCGAGCTCCCTCTCAACGACCTCCCCTGATATTTCCAAAAACACTGTGCCAGGGCCAGTTACTTTCTCCAGCACGAATCCTTCCCCACCAAATAGTCCTGCCCCGAGCTTCTTTTGAAAATGTATTGCAAGCGACACGCTGTCTTGGGCGCACATGAATGCGTCCTTCTGGCAAATAACCTGCTGGCCAGCGCCAAGGTTCATGTCTATGATTTTGCCGACGAACTCTCCTGTGAAAGTTATCTTCGACGGCCCCTTCGCCTTGTATGTGGTCATGAAAAGGGACTCTCCCGCGAGCTTTCTTTTGAGCCCACTCAAGACCCCACCTTTCATGTTGGTGTCCATCTCAATGTTTTCACTCATCCAACTCATCCCCCCTGTTTCTGTGAACACAGCCTCTCCAGAGTCAAGTTCCACATCAAGTGCCTGCATCGTAGTCCCGTTTATCTTGTACTTCATCTAAAATCACCGTTTAACCTATTGGTGCTAAGTTAATTTAAAAACCCGCTTAATAGTTTCTTGTGGAAAAGCTCTCAGACGAAGAACTAAAGCACGCAGTCTACTACGTCCTCGCATCAAAAAAACTCGGCAGAGAATTCAGAAAAGAAGGCGACGAAGTAGTTGCCAAAGTAATCTCAACCCTTTCTGTTTCTGAGGTTAAGGAACTCGGAAGCTACGACACCGCGCTGTCAGAGCTTCAAAGCCTTGCAGAGATTGGGTGCATCCAGGAGATACGGCGCATGGCCAAGACGTGGGAGCACTCAAGACATATCCGTGGCTAGTCTCACAATCGCCTCAAGTATCTGTATAGTTCCCGCAGTTGCGGAACCTGACGCAACATATGTGGTGCCCAACACCGGTTTTTTAACTTTCTCCAATTCCACAACACATCTTTTAGCATCCAACAGTCGTTGTCTCAGCTCATCTGAGATGTTCGATGGTGCGAAACTTATATCTGAGCCCAGGTGAAGCTGTATGTCGTTCATGCTGTCTGCAACACCAACCGTTGCCAAACCACCGCTAACCCTCAAAAGACCGCTCATCTTTGAATACCCCTTTGGTATGACATCAACTGCGACAGATGAATAAGTAGTGTACGCCAAATCAGAATATCCTAGGTCCCTCACCCTCTCATCAACTATTTTGCTGCATTCATGTGGTGCGAACCCGTACTTTGTGAATAATACAATCGCCGCGAGCCTTCTGTCAAACTTGTAAACCCACCTGTCCCCGAACTTCATAAGCTCCGCCTCAAGTGCCCGCATAGCCTCCGCAGTCTCTTCGCAGACAAGAACATCCTCCGATTGGTCGTCTGAGATTACGCAACCAGTCTCCAAAACCATCCCGTCAAATAAACCAAGAATCTCAGGGGGT
>CAYXON010000117.1:0-4514 GCA_964467145.1 uncultured archaeon
GCAACCCCATGAAGATGACTGGCAGAGCCATCGCGTTCATGCACTATTTAATGAAGGAACTTGACATCGGAGAAGGCCCCACACCAGAAGACAAAGCCATCATGCTGGGTGACTGGGAGAAGATGAGAGGGATAGGGCAGGGCATCTCAGTATACCACTGGCTTTGCAGAGAACACGACATAAACATCATCCCTACAGAAAGGGACTTTCAAGTCGTTGAAGACGAGATGAAACAGAAGAGGAAGCTCGGTCAAGGCATGGACCTGGCACTAACGTATTTCAGCCTCCAAAAAATTGGACAAGGCAGACATCTGGCAGACGAAGATGCTGCGGTCATAAAAAGCACATTCGGGAATGCTAGACGCGAAAAAAGCGGCACAACCATTGCGATGCTGCACTACCTTATGAAAGAGCTTGAAATCCCCCAGACCCTCGAGCCCCAGGATGTTGAGGCAATCAGGAAAACAATTGAGTCCGCGCGCGCCGAAAAAGACGGCCAGAAAATCGCGCAAACACTATGCTTTGCGAACAAGATACTAACGCCCCCAAAACAGGAACAAGAAAACCCTGAAATACCCCCCATAAAAAAACTAGGATGACTCAGAAGACAAAACCATTCAGGCCAGCCCCACTCCTTGAGCCACCATCCAGTGAGCGCCACTCTTTCGAGCTTTTCCCACAGGATGTGTCGCTGATGCAGGACAAGCTCCAGGCATTCAGGGACCAGCACCATGGACACGACATCCTTGAGATGATGCATTTCATGAAACGCCTAGGAATAACCCCTCAGATTACCAACCAAGACAGAGAAGACATCGACGCGCACCTATCAGATTATCGCAAAAAAGGCGACGGGCTCGCAGTAGCCAAAATGTATGTGAGGATGATGAATCTGGGCGAGACACCAGAGATACCTAAGTCAGACAGGCGACTTTTCCTCAAGTGCCTCAAATCCTGGAGGGGAAAAAACGACTGGACAATCGGCGACAGCATCGCCGACATGCATCTAGCACTCAGAAGATTCGGCATGCCACATGATGTTAACGACTTGGACAGGAACGCTTTCCTATCCAGATTCGAGCTTTTCAGGGTGAATAAAGACTTTAACAGCGGACTATACCTCGCATCATTTCACACCGCCACCCGCGAACTCGGAGAAGAATATGGCATAACCCCTGTAGACAGCGGAGAGTTCAAAAGACAATACATCAAATACTCCAGCCGACGGTGGGCTAACGAAATGCTAGAGTTTCAAATCGACATGGTCAAACTGGGTGAGGGGCGCCCGCTTAAACAGAATGAATTGGATCTGGTATGGGAAGAACTACAAAATTCCAGGCAAACAAACGACGGATACGGGCTGGCAAAGATACTTTACCTAACCAAAGAACTGGGATATACTGTAAAAACAACGAATACAGCCCCTGAAATGCCGCCATTGAAGAAGTTCTGAACCCTTTTATCTGCCCAAACCCATAATTAAGGGTTATGGACCTTCTCACACTCAATGAATACGACGGCAAATGGGTGAAAGCCATCCTATCAGAAGCCGAGAAAATCAAGGCCAAAAAAAGCAAGTATCTGCACGCACTCGACGGCAAAGTACTTTCGATGCTTTTCATGAAGCCGTCAACGCGCACAAGCACATCATTTGCTGCTGGCATGATACAACTCGGTGGTCAGGCAATATATCTTGACTGGCGCAACACCAACTTCACTAAAGGCAAGCTATCAGACGAGGTCAAATGCATCGACCGCTACTCTGACGCGATAATGGCTCGGGTATTCACCCACCAGCAAGTTCGAGAAATAGCTGAAGCTGCAGAGGCGCCGGTCATCAATGGACTCTGTGACACATATCACCCCTGTCAGGCGCTCGCAGACATCCTCACAATAAAGGAGAAAATAGGCTCATACAAGTTCAAGCTAGCGTACGTCGGTGACGGAAACAACGTATGCAACTCTTTGATAATAGCTTGCGCTAAAGTCGGCGCGGAAATAGCGGTCGCCAACCCGAAAGGATACGGCCCCAACAAATCAGTCATAGAGTACGGACTACGAAATGGGCTTACCTTGCACACTAAACCCTCGGAAGCATGCAAAGACGCCGACATAATCTATACCGACGTGTGGGTCAGCATGGGTAAAGAAACTGAAAAAGAAAAACGGCTGAAGGCGTTCAAGGGCTACAAGGTCACAAAGGAGCTTCTCGGCGACGCATTGTTCATGCATTGCCTGCCCGCCATACGCGGCCAGGAAGTCACAGACGAAGTAATAGACAGCAGCCAATCCATAGTATTTGACCAGGCAGAAAACCGCCTGCACGCCCAAAAAGCAGTGTTGTTGAAGCTCGTCAAATAAAACTCTGACCCACGTATTTTTATTGGTTCTGTGACAATACATACTATCGTTTTCAAAGGGTGATAAAATGGATTATCCAGCTAATCTGAAGTATACGAAAGACCATGAGTGGGTGAGGGTTGAGGGTGACACAGCAATTGTCGGAATAACTGATTTTGCGCAGGACGCGCTCGGCGACATAGTATTCGTTGAACTTCCCAAGGTTGGGCAGGATGTTGATGCAGGAAAAGGCGCAGCAGTAGTCGAGTCAGTCAAGTCAGTATCCGACGTCTACGCCCCACTATCTGGCAAAGTATCCGAAGTCAACTCAGAGCTTGAGGCATCGCCTGAGACAGTCAACAAAGACCCATACAAAAGCGGTTGGATGTTCAAGATAAAGCTAAAAAACAAATCAGATGTCGAGAAGCTGATGGACTCCAAAGCCTACGGGCAGCTCGCAGGCAAACACTAAGATGCGCTACACCCCTGCAACAGAAGCCGAACGCCAGCAGATGCTCTCTGAAATTGGCGTCAAAAAAATAGACGACCTATACGCTGACGTTCCCAAAAATATATTGTTGAAAAAAGACCTCCAAGTTGGGGCAGGATTAAGTGAGCAGGAACTAACCAACCACCTAATTGAATTATCTCAGAAAAACAAACTCAACACATCGTTTTTAGGAGCAGGCTACTACAACCACTACATACCCTCGGCAGTCGACCACATAATATCCAGAAGCGAATTTTACACAAGCTACACGCCATATCAGGCGGAAATCAGCCAAGGCGTACTCCAGGCGCTGTTTGAGTACCAGAGCATCATGTGTGAGCTAACCGGACAAGAAGTC
Organism: uncultured archaeon; assembly: GCA_964467145.1. Classification (GTDB taxonomy): domain Archaea; phylum Altiarchaeota; class Altiarchaeia; order IMC4; family SCGC-AAA252-I15; genus JAHIYG01. The sequence goes on from CAYXON010000117.1 coordinate 3,189, forward strand.
TCAAACGCCACCATGTACGACGGCTCAACAGCCCTCGCAGAAGCCGCGGTCATGGCCCATAACATAACCAAACGCGACGAGATACTTGTGTCAGACACCTTGCACCCGCACTACAGGCAGGTGCTCAAGACATATTGCAAAGCAGGAGGGCTCAAACTAAAGGTCATCGAAGCGGTTGACGGTACATCATCCAATATCGAGCCAACAGACAAGACTGCAGCAGTAATAATACAGTCCCCGAATTTCTTCGGCATAATAGAAGACACACAGGAGATGCGTGAAAAAACACAAAATGCTGGCGCGCTCACGATAGCGTGTGTAATAGAAGCATCGTCGCTTGCGTTGCTAAAACCCCCAACTGCAGACATAACATGCGGTGAGGGTCAGGCATTCGGAAACACACTCTCATTTGGTGGGCCGTCATTCGGGTTTCTAACAACCAATATGGAACACGTTCGCCAGATGCCAGGCCGCCTGGTCGGTGAGACCGCGGACTCAGACGGCAAAAGAGGATACGTCCTCACGCTTCAGGCACGTGAACAGCACATAAGGAGAGAGAAAGCTACCTCAAACATTTGCACAAGTCAGAGCTTGTGCGGCATCGCCGCCGCTGCCCACATATCCCTTCTCGGGCCTAAGGGCCTTAGGCTGATGGCTGAGAAAAGCCACAAAAATGCGGTATATCTGTCGGAGAAGCTCTCAAAGATTGAAGGGTTTGAGATGGCCTATTATGAGCCATTCTACAATGAGTTCATGATGAGGTGCCCCAAATGCACATACGAAAAAATAATCAAATCAGACATGACTCCAGGATACCTGGTCGACAAATCATATCCACACCACAAAGGTTGCATACTATTTTGCACGACAGAGCTACATTCAAAAAAAGACATCGACACATTAGTGGGGGTATTGAAGTGAAGACCCTAATCGAAAAATCAACACCTGGCAGAACCGGCGTCCTACCACCTGCAGTTGACGTCAAAGCAACCGACATGATAACACCTAACATGCTCAGGGATGAGGTTGGGGTTCCGGAACTTTCAGAAATAGATGTCGTTAGGCACTACACAAACTTGTCGTCGCTCAACTACGGTGTTGACACTGGCTTTTACCCGCTTGGCTCATGCACGATGAAGTACAACCCGAAAGTGAACGAAGACATGTCAAGACTTGCAGGATTCACAGGTCTTCACCCGCTCGCGCCAGCCGAGAACTGCCAGGGCGCGTTGAAGCTCATGCACGAGCTTGAGAGGATGCTGTGCGAGATAACTGGGATGAGCGCGTTCACGCTCCAGCCGTCAGCCGGCGCCCACGGAGAACTGA
>CAYXON010000118.1:0-4446 GCA_964467145.1 uncultured archaeon
TATACCCCTGATTTGCTTCTTAGTTTCACAGTTGATGCTCGCTTGACAAGCTCGAATCCGTCCAAGTCTTTTTCTTGGCAGGAGTATGCTTTTTCGAAGCATTCTTTTTTGAGGCATTCAATCCCGAGTTGCGAAAGAAGTGGCTTGTAGTCGGATATGACGACTTTCCCGTCGACTAACGTGTGCGGTGCCCCGACTTCCTCAAGTAGTTTTTTACCGTTTGTGTCTGGTATGGTTAGTGTGTCGTCTATTTTTCCTGTGCATAGCCAGTCCACGAGCTCCTTTATTTTTTTTGGTGTTAGGTCTGCCCAGTAGTAGGTGTATCTTGGGTGAAGTGGTATGTCCTTGGTCTTGCAAAGCTCGACCGCCTCGGATGCTGTTGGATTATCTTTTGAGCCTTTTGATTCTTGGCACCACCATTCCTCGACGTATCCGCTTGGTACGAGTCTTGTGTTTGTCTGCAGAAAGTCTCCGTATGTGACGAGTATGTCCCCGAGAAATAGTATCTCATCTAGTTCGTCTTTTATCTTGTTAGCCTCCGCTATTGTGTCGACTCTTCTGACTTGCCCGTTTTTGAGCCTGACTATCGGTCCGTCGATTGTATCGCATTCTGTGACGACGCATCCTTTGCCTGGTTTTTCCACCTTAACCTGTGTGCCTGTGGCTATGAAGTCATCAAGGAGTATGAGTGTTGCGGGGTTCATGGATTTGGCTGCTATTCCGTTGCATCTTGAGTGTCCATACCTTAGCCTGAAAGCCCCCTTTGCTGATGGTGCTGAGAATATGGGCCTTCCGCCGACGACTTCGTCCATGAATTTTGCTTTGGGTTTCTCGTCTTCGGCGGTTTCCACAGTCTTTTGGAGTTTTCCAAGCCAGTTCCAGTCTATGCCGAATTTTTGGGCGTATTTCATGATTTTCCGGCTTTTCTGCGCCATCCCTTCAGCGACTACTAGACACATACCTCCTCTTATCCTGTTGGAGCTTATCCTCGGCAGGTCCCGGTGTATTGAGACCTCAAGGTCTTCTGTCGCGTCTCCGTCAACGCATACTCCCACCTTTTCGACTATGTCACGCACCTCTGATTCGCTCGGTTTGTATTGCAGCCTTGAAGCTCCTTCATCGTATAGTTTTATTTCTTCGATGTATCTTTCTACTTCGTCTTGTGTTGGCCTGTAATCTGACAGTCCTATTTTTTTCCTGACGTATTCTCCGACAAGCACTGCAAGTCCTTGCGCGGTTCCGCCCGCGCTTCTTATCGGGCCTGAGAAGTATATGCTTAGGTATTCGCTGCCGTCTGGGTTTGTTTTTATCTTGACCTGTGATATACCCTCAATCGGTGCTGCGACGACGCCTTCTGTCAGGACTGCGAGTGATGTCCTGACTGTTTGTTCGGCGTCTTTTTCACGTTCCTCTGTTGTCGCGTATTTTTTGCCGTCAAGCATAAGGTCGATTAGTTGTGGGACGATGTCGTCTGTCTTGGCGCGAAGTCTTGTTATCTCTTTGGCTATGCCAGGTGGGCCTACAAGTCCCTCCACTCTTTCTGCAAGTCCCCCCGCAGGTAGCGCTTCCACTGTGTCGGCTGGGTCGTGGTGTTTTCTCCTGGCGTTGCCTGCTATCTCGTACAGGCGTTCTATCTCATCCTTTAGTGTTTTACTGTATTTGTCCATCTGTTGTGAAATCTAATATCATGAATTCGTGATTTTGGAGGTTCATGACAGGAACCCTCGCCGGCGTTGGCTGGTGGCCTTGTCTTTCCTGATAGGCGGTTTTCGCCTGGAATGTGCCTGAGTTTATTATGTGGACTCCCTTGTATTTCGCGTATCCGTTGGTGTGCACGTGCCCGCAGTGGAAGACGTCTGGGACGTCTCCTATGAACAGGTAGTCTTTTTCCTCTTGTGCTATTCCGCCTGAGCCGTATGTGGGTACTAGGTTTCTACGTATCAGGTACTCTACCATGGCGATTTCTGGCTGGCTGTATTTGCAGCCTGAGAGGCTGCCTATTATGGTGTCCATTGAGGTTCCATGATACATCAGAAACTCCACGTCATGAGCTGAGAATCTTACTGGGTTACCGCATATTGCGAGGTTTGGCATGTTGTGGAGCGCGGGCGCTATGTCTTTTCCAACCGCGGGCTGGGGTTCTGCGTTTCTTACTGCGTCGTGGTTGCCCATGCATGCGATAATCTGTATGTGCTCTGGTATCTCAGACAGTATCAGTGCTAGGAACTCGTATTGTTTTTCTATGTCTGGTATTGTGAGCTCCTTCTCTTGGCCGGGGTATATTCCTATCCCGTCGACGAGGTCTCCGGCGATGAAGATGTATTTGACCCGCTCACTTATTTCTTTTCTTCCTCCCTTGCCCTTAAGCCAGTCTGTAAATGTCTGGAATTCATTTTCCAGAAAAAGGTAGCTTCCCACGTGTATGTCAGATAGAAAGCATGCGTAGACTTCCTCGTCTGCGTAGTTTGTGTTGTGGCTTATCGGTATGTCTGGTTGTGTTATCTCAGATGTTATGAACAGGTCTCCGCTCCTTACCCCCTCAAGACCTATCACCTCATCAAGCAGTATCCTCTGGTATAATCTGTCTAGTTTCTCGTCGTCTTTTATGAACACTGTTATCTCGCCTGTCGGGTCTTCTACTTTGAAGAACTTGTGGCCTTTGCTGGATTCTCTTTTTTCGGATACCATCCCCACAATCCGTGTTCTTTCTTTTTCTGGGATTTTTTTGAGGGCATCTATTGTAATCGCCCCCCGGTATTCGACCCTCTCCATGATGACTTTTTTTATGTTGCTGAATCTTTTGTTGAAGTATTGTATGAAGTCTTCGATTTCCCCCGAGCACGTGCTTTTACCCGTTACGTCGGAGTCCTCGTGTATTATGAGTTTTGACTTAATCTCGCAGGCTTTCCTTGAACTGCCAGCTTCTGTTTGCGGTATGCACTCGTCCTTCTGATGGCCTTCAGGGAATTCATTTTCGATGTATTCCGGGGTTATGAACCACTCACCTGCCAGTTTTGCTTTGGAGAATATCCTCTCATAGTCGAGGTTGTTTTCAACTATTTTTGTAAGCCCTGCAAGACTCAGCATCAGCCCATATTCTGAAGCCTTCCGGCTTACATCGTCTTTGTCCACCCCTGTCATCCCGTGACAGAATAATTGGAACCGTAAATAATAAAGAAACCCCAAATACCCTGTCTTAAGTCATTTTTTAATTTGTTAGGGTAAAGTCTTATCTAGTGTACTATAATGGTTGATGTAGGCTGCAATATCGGGCGTCTTAGGCTTTCAAACCCCACTATACTCGCGTCTGGCGTGATGGGCACCGACCGGGCATCACTTGTTAATGTCGTCAAATCAGGTGCTGGGGCAGTCACTGTCAAATCAATAACTTTGGAGCCCAGGAAAGGCCACAACAACCCTACAATGGTTGAGGTCGAGGGGGGATGGCTTAATGCGATGGGCTACTGCAACATGGGACTTGAGAACGCTAAAAAAGAGTTCACAGACCTTGCAGGCGTTGGGGCTCCGGTTATGGCGAGCATAGTATCTGAGGACGCTAAAGGATTCGCTCATCTTGCGTCAGCGCTTCAGGGCATGGGGTTCTCAGCTGTTGAGGCAGTGCTCTCATGCCCGCACACGCCGGGGCTCGGGCTTCTCGCAGGACATGGTACCCCTGAGGCGACCCGTGAGATTGCAGAAGCTGTGAAAAAAGCATCGAAGATTCCGGTAAGCATTAAGCTTTCGCCAAACACCCAGAACCTGGGTGAGGTCGCAAGGGCTGCTGTTGCGGGCGGCGCTGACATCATAAACATGGGCAACACCCATGGTCCTGGGATGGTCATAGACATAGATTCTGCAAAGCCTGTTTTGGACTTCAAAGTCGGTGGGATGAGCGGCCCGAGTGTTAAGGCAATCACAGTCCGTTGTATATACGACGTATACGAGGCGACCGGCGGCAAGATCGGCTACATCTACGTCCAGAGCACCGGCGTCGACGCGCAGAGCGAACTGGTCCGCCAGTTCATGGCCCAGTTCCGTAAGGACGGGCTCATCATCGACGAGCGCTTCAACAGCGGCGGGCAGATCCCGGACCGCTTCATCGAGCTCTTGAACAGGCCGATGCTGGCGTACTGGGCCGTGCGCGCGGGCGAGGACTGGCAGTGGCCGCCGGTGGCGCATGCCGGACCGAAGGTCATGCTGATCAACGGCTGGAGCGGGTCTGGCGGCGACGCCTTCCCGTTCTACTTCCGCGAAGCGAAGCTGGGCCCGCTCGTCGGCAAGCGCACGTGGGGCGGCCTGATCGGCGTCAGCGGCGCGCCGGGCATCGTCGACGGCGGAGGGCTGACCGTACCGACCTTCCGCATGTATGACGTGCGCGGGAAGTGGTTCGCCGAAGGGCACGGCGTCGATCCCGACATCGAGGTCGAAGACGACCCGACGCTGCTG
>CAYXON010000119.1:0-4445 GCA_964467145.1 uncultured archaeon
AAGATGACGTCCACCGGCTAATGGACCCAGTGGTTACCAAGTTATTCGGAGGCCATGAGGGCTCAGCAACCCATCACAGCAGACTGAAAGAAGCTAAGAGGCAGTAAGCCTGAAAGATTTTTAACCCTTACTCGTATTCTATTGCATGAATGTGGTTTTAGAGACTAACCTCCCGTTCAAGCTCCATGGACGCGGCAAGGTAAGGGACATATACGACTTGGGCGACAATCTACTGATGGTAGTGACTGACAGGATTAGCGCATTCGATTCAATCCTCCCGAACGGGATACCAAAAAAGGGAGAAGTGCTGAATAAAATATCAGCTTACTGGTTCACTCAGATGGAGGACATAATACCAAACCACATGATAACCATAGACGTAAGCGAGTACCCGAAGGAGCTACGTGACCACGCCGACGTTCTTGAGGGCAGGAGCATGCTCGTGAAAAAGACTGCGCCGCTACCGATTGAGTGCGTCGCAAGAGGCTACCTAGCCGGTTCCGGGTGGAAGGAGTACAATGAAGATGGGAAAGTCTGCGGGATACGGCTTCCGAAAGGCCTTGTCGAATCCAGCAAACTGCCGCAGCCGATATTCACCCCAGCCACAAAGGCCGAAAGCGGCCACGACATAAACATAAGCTTTGAGAAAACATGCAAGATTATAGGAGAGGATGTCGCCACAAAGTTGCGCGACACTACTCTCGCAATCTACTCTAAAGCAAGAGATTACGCAGAAGAGAAGGAGATAATCATATGTGATACAAAGTTCGAGTTCGGCATATTGGGTGGTGAGGTAATCTTAATAGACGAGTGCCTAACCCCTGATTCATCAAGGTTCTGGCCTGCAAAATCATACAAACCAGGCGGGCCGCAAAAGAGCTACGACAAACAGTATGTCCGAGACTACCTGCTGGAGATTAAATGGGATAAAGAACCCCCCGCGCCACAGCTTACCGAAGAAGTAATCACAAACACCACCAAAAAGTACGTGGAAGCGTATGAGATAATAACCGGCAAAAAACTCTAGAACTTTTTGAGGGGCGGCATAGGTTCAACCCAACCAGCCCCTGGTTTTAGGATTCCAATCTCATTTAGTGAGTTGGCGAATACCACGTACTGCTGCCAGCTGCCGTTGTCTGCGAGATTTTGCAGGACTGTGAGGAATTCGCGCCTGTGCTTAAGTCCCTCAGAACCCCCCATAATCCTTATTTTTCGCATATTAGCCATGTTCTCTGCTATGGAAAACCATTCTGCAATCCAATTGGTCGTGACCTCAGGGTGGTTCATATCCTTGAATTGGCTACCGAATGCTTGCGCATCAGCCGACACGTCAAAACCTACGTCCGCCATCCTGCCAAGGTGCGAAAGCATTGACCCCCACTCGCTTCTTGCTGCGCACTCCCTGACAAGCCGCCCTATCCCCCTCTTGTTCTGTATGACGCCGGGGTCTAGCCCCATATCCAGTTCCTTCATAGTCCATGCAGTCCTCAGGTAGCTGTGCCAGTTCTGTGTGCCAAGGTTGTACTGCAGGTCGCTGCGGAAGTGTGGCTCGAACTGCCGGGTAAACTCGGCATCGACTATCCCTAGTTTTCTTGCTGCGACAAGCGCCTGCTGGTGATCCCAGTGGACGACGTAGCGATCAGGCATCCTAAGATACTCCCTTACATTATCTGCTTCGGCTTCGCCTACTGGATTAAATAATAGGTCATCTTTGGGTGCGTTAAGAAGCGGGGGTTTATGGAGTGTTTTCATCTAGGGCACAAGTGGTTTTCCAGCTCAGCGAGCGGTATCCTGACTTGCTGCTTGCTGTCTCTTTCCCTTACAGTCACCGTGCCCTTCTCCATTGTCTCATAGTCTACTGTGACGCAGTACGGCACGCCTACTTCGTCTGCTCGGGCGTATCTTTTGCCTATGCTGCCTGCGTGGTCTGCGAACACATAGTATCCGCGGGCACGGAGCATGTTGAATATTTCGTCGGTTTTCTCGGCTATTCCGTCCTTTTTCACAAGCGAGAAAACACCGCATAGATATGGTGCGATTTTAGCTGGGAAGCTGAAGTACGCCCGCTCCCCATCTTCTTTGTAGCAGCTTTCGAGCGCGCAGTATATCGGACGGTCTATGCCGTAGGCGACTTCTATCACGTGTGGTACGAATTTTCTGCCGTCAAAGCTGACTGTCATGTCTTGTTTGCTGTGTTTCATGTGCTGGGTTAGGTCGTAGTCTGTCCTGTCCGCTATGCCGACGAGCTCTATGGTGCCGAATACTTCGCTGACGTACTCAACATCCCAGGTGTCTGAGCTGTAGAATGCGCGCTCATCCTCCCTGTGCTGTCTGAGCTGTAGTTTTTCGGCTGAAAGTCCGATGTCTTCGAAAACCTGCACTGCTTTGCCGAGCTGGTATGCGAGAAACTCTATCTCTATGACTTTTTTCTCGTATGCCTCAGACAGGGTCATCTCGAGTTTTTTGTCGTTTTTGTCGGTTATCCTAATTCTTCTGCCTCCGACTTCAGCAAGTCTTGGACAAGACTTGTTTTGCGGGTCCAGAAAGTACTGTATCTCGCACTGGTTGAACTCCCTGAGCCTTAGCATCCCTTGTCTTGGGGATATCTCATTTCTGAATGAGTGCCCAATCTGTATTACTCCGAAGGGGAGGCGTCTTCTTGCGAACTCCCAAAGACGCCTGAACCCCAGATACGTGGTCTGGGCTGTTTCCGGCCTTAGATAGGATGTTTTTCTTTTTTTGCCGCCACCAGCAGCTGTTTCAAACATTAGGTTGTATGCTTGGGGTTTGGAGAATTTCCCGCCGCAGCTTGGGCACACTATCGCGTTTTCTAAAAGGAGTTTTTCAACTTCTTCAGGTGGTTTGCCCTCAGCCGTGACCCCCTTCTCCTCAAGGAGTTTGTCGGCTCTGAAGTCTTCTGAACATTTCAGGCACTCGACCATGAGGTCTGAGAATCCGCCGACGTGCCCGGATGCTATCCAGACCTCTTCTGGGTTGACTGTCGGGCACTGTACCTCAAGGCATCCGTCGCCGACGACGTAGTGTCGCCTTAAGGTGTCTTCGACGTTCTGTTTTATCCTGGAGCCCATTGGGCCGTAGTCTATGAATCCGCTTAGTCCACCATATATCTCAAAGGACGGATATACTATGCCTCTTCTTTTGCAAACGTCAAGTATCTTGTCGTACATGTTCACTCACTCTCTAGCTTGTCTCTTTCGTCATCTATCAGGCGCTTGAGCTCATCGTCGACCCTCACCTTGGTCTCCTGCTGGCTTCGTATCTCCCATTCCTCCCTTGTTCTTCTGGTTTTCTCCTCAACATCTGTGCGCATCTTCCCGAACTCATTTTCCAGAACCTGCTTTTTCTTCCGAGTCTGCAAAATCATGAAAGCCACAGTAATGAGTATAACCCCGATTACTGCGCCTATTTTAAGGGTGTCCATCATTTGGGCGTTAACTTCATCATTGCTTATGTTGATTATGCGCTCCGATTCCGCAACGCCTAGGCTGTAGTTTATCTCAGAGTATATTCTTTTAGCCGCGTCAGCCGGGGGTAGGGCGTTGTTGTATTGTCCTAGTTCGAATTGTTCCTGTGCTTTTTCGAAGTATGCGTTGGCTTGCTCAAGTTTTGTCATTCCCGCTTTTATGTCATCCAGTAACTTTTGGGCTTCTGAGGTCATGTTTTCTTCGCGTATGGAGGAGTACATATTTTTAGCTTTTGACGCTTCTGTGACTGCGGGCTCGAAGTTAGCTACTTGATAAAATGACCTTGCATTCGCCAGATAGGCTTTAGCCTCGTTTATGAGGTTTATCCTCTGGTTTATCTGCAACAGTAGGGTGTCTGCCTTTGACAGCCCGACATAGTTTTTGAGTTCTGTAAATATGTTTTTTGCGTTTGTCGCGTATGCTAGAGCCTCGTTGAGGTTGTTGTCAAGGTAGTATTCCTGGCTTTGGCGGTAGTAGTCCTCAGCTATCTCATTCATCCGTTTCTCGCTGCAGGTTGTTGTTATCTTGTGGAGTAGCGTGTTGACTTCAGATAGTAGGCCTTGGTAAAATAGTGTTTTTGTCCGAGCATGGGGGTTAAGATCTCTCTCAGTCTCCAATGCCTTTGAAATCAGCACCTCATATATTGAATTGGCTTTGTTTGCTCGGTCAGTCGCGTTTAGGCAATCCGGAATTATTGAGAAGTATTCAGCCTCCCGCCTGTATTGTTCTGCTTCCCGTATGAGTGAGTCCGCCCAGTTCTCCTGCTGGTCCTTGCATCTGCTGATAAGTGAGGTCACGGAAATCGCCCCTTCCGAGTTTCCTATTGAGTTGTAGAGTGCCTGCGATTCTGTGGCGCGGCCTATGCAGAGTTCATATTCGCCGTTGGTGTAATATTTGATTGATTGGTCGTATGCTGCCTTTGCCATCGAGTTTATAGTGTTTCTTGTAGAGTTTATGGAT
>CAYXON010000120.1:0-4380 GCA_964467145.1 uncultured archaeon
GCCGTCGGAAGAGCCGCCAGAAGACCTCCAAGGCAGATGCAAAGACCCCAACAACACGGGGGCAGGCCGGGGAAATACCCACAGAAAAAACAAGCCCGGAGAAAATCGTACAAAAACAAGAGATTCTAGAAAATATTAATTCTTTATCCAACCGTCAATAATATTAAGGGGAAAAATGAAATTAGATGATATGAAGGCTGCAACATATGGTGTCCGCCTTTACAAGATGCCATCAAACGGAGAAATAGAGCGGGAAGCTAGATTAAGAGGCAATAGTTTCGCAAATTTGAAACTAGAGTATGAGACCTTGTGGAAAAACAGGCACACACTTAGAAAGCAATTCACTGTTTAGAGGGATGGGTATGAACATTAAGATAATGAAAAAAAACACTAAACGTCTGACAACGGATAAACGGGCTAAACAACAGGCTGCGAAAAGGAAGGATAGGATTGAGGGCCGAAAGTTGAAGGAGCAGATTGCACAAGACATATACCCGGCTGGAACCAACCAGAGAAAAGAGGAACACAAACTAAAGGATTTCAAATATGACATGTTCGAATTCGGCGATCCACAGCCAGTCAATGTCAAATCCTCGTTGAACCCCCCAACACGACAGAAAACCAAAGATAATGCCGGACGCAACAAAGATATTAAATCGCACCTGTCTGAAAAACAAAAGGCGAATAAAAAAACATTAATGTCAAGAAAAAAGACAAATAAGGCTAAAGAGAAAAAAGTTAGAGAAGATAAAAAAAAGATAAAAAACAAGCTTGCAAACCGAAGAAAATAATTGGAGGTTATGCTATGAAGTCCAAAAACAAGAGTAAAAAATCGATGAGAGACGACATAAGACACGACAGACGAAAAGGTAGGCAATCCCCACGGGAACAAGGCTCAAAAAAACAGCAGAAATTCTGATTGATTCGAGGTACCTGCACCACCTTATTGATGATAGCTAATAGGGGCAAATCTATTGGTGTGTGGATTTTATTGACTTAGTCTACCAGATATTATTTGATGGCGTTAAAGGATGTAAGGTTTCAGCCGCTTTTGAGTCCGCCTTCAGAAGTTAAAATTGACTGGATTACCGGACTTGAGAGGGGTTTGTTTATGACCTGGTTTGACAGGATTAAAGACACCCCTGAAATTTGGAAGTTTTCAAGATATGCGTACCACCTCAGGGAACTGGATTTAGTACACGGCATACCAGAGAAGTCACTAAATGCCATGGAGGAGAGGATACCTGGGGATCTTGGCGCATTCAGCGTCTTCGGCCTCAACAAGATGAGGGCTTATTTTTATGCGACCGAATTAGGGGCTAAGATAGACCTCACAAACCTAGGCTTCAGTAATGATATAGGGTTTTTAAGAAGCAAGGACGGATTACTGCTTGCTGAGGCGCTCTTTATCGCGGACAAACTAGGACTAAAACCTGAGAGAATGCCAGGGGACAGGGAGATGATAGTGGAATCACTCAGGGAAAGTAGAAAACCAGGTGTTGAACCAATCCGGAAGGCGCGTGCGATATATTTTGCGCGAAAAAACGGGGTTGACGTAAAAGTAGGGGATGTTGAGGTAAGAGATTTCAAAAAAGGGGTTGATGAATACAAGAGACTTACCGCATTTTTATATGATGAATTCGCCGAATACTATTTCTTACTCAAAAACATACTTACAGCGACTGCGATAGGTGACGTAGAAAACACTCAGGATATGCCGCCAATAAAAAAAATAAATATTTAACCCACTACTTTGCCCGACAATTAGACGCTGACTATTTTTGCAAATAGGGAGCAGGAAACTGCTATTGCGAGGGTTATTGCATTCCAGCAGTAAGGCATCTTATCGGCGTTCGCGTCGGGGATTGTCGTCTGCGGCACCGTGGTTTTAGCAGTCATAACAGGTTCTGGGGGGTTCAAATTCCGGGGTTGGCTTTTCTGTGCTTTGGTGAGGTCTGCATTAGCTTTTATGAGGTAGACGATAACCTTTGATGTGAGTTCCTGGTTTGGTTTGCCGAGGTTTGCCCCCACGTATTCGCTATAGGATATCAGAAGGCCGGTTTCGCCGTCGTAGTAGTAGTTGTAGTTTATCTGGGTTCGTTTGTCAGATGCTTCGGATGTCATGGTGAAGACCATCAAATCGTTATATTGTTGTTGGCCATACTGCGGGTCCCCCAACTCAAGCGGCCCCCTCGCTTCAAGGGTTGCTGGAGCATATCCAAGCTCTGTGTGAACCATTATCGTGTCGCCGACCGCGAAACTCTGTGAGGTGTCAAGCCAGAAATCCCCGGCCTGGTCGGTCTGCAGGTAGGGCATTACCTTCGATTCCAGGGACACACCAAATGTTGACTCTGTGCTGTCGCGCCTCACGGCAATAGCCGATTCATCACGTGATTCAACCGTGTAGTCCATGAAGAACACTGCCGCCCCCACAGTGCTTGAGCCATATCCATGGTAGTTGAAGGATGCGCCAGGCTCAACCCACCCAGGGATTGCAGCGTCGGAAAAGCAGGTTAAGATAGATAGTATCATAAATGCTGAGAATATACGACCTCTCATATGATTGGATTGAATATGAGAGAATTTAAGCTTGTAATCTGGGCGGACTCACTTGTTTATGTGCACTACTTTGGCTGGTGGGAATCCGTTGAAGTATGTTGATGATGCGTGGCTGTAGGCTCCTATGTTTTCTGCGTATACTAGGTCTCCTATCTCAAGCTCAGGTAGTTCGGCGCTGAGGGTTATGGTGTCGAATGCGTCGCATGTGGGGCCGAATACTGCGGAAATCTGGAGTTCACCTTCTTTGAATGCGTTGACTGGGTAGTTGCAGTGGTCGAATACTTGGCCTGAGAAGGTGTGGTAGACTCCGTCGTTTATGTAGTAGCAGGGTTTATCATCCCTTCTGGCTTTGCCGATTACTTCAGCAACCAGCGTGCACGAGTTGGCTACCATATACCTGCCGGGTTCGGCGAGAATCTGCACGTCTGCCGGGATTAGGCGCTTAAGCTCAGCGTTGACTTTTCTCGCAAGGGATTTCAAAGACTTGACTTGGGGGTTGTATTTCACAGGGAATCCACCACCTATGTCAAGGAGGGTGAGTTTCCTTCCGGTTCTGGATTCTGTCTCCCGTATGATGTTTGCTGAAAGGCTTAGGGCTTGTATGTAGTTTTCGAAGTTTGTGCATTGGCTTCCGACGTGGAAGCTTATGCCTTCGACAATCAATCCCATATTAAATGCTTCAGCTATCAGGTCGACTGCTTCACCAGGGTCTGCGCCGAATTTAGACGATAGCTCGACCATGGAGCCTGTGTTTGGGACGCGTATCCTGAGGACAAGCCCCGCATTTGGTGCGTGCTCTTTGATTTTTTTGAGTTCTTCGATGTTGTCGTAGGTCACAAGCGGCTTGTACTTGTCAAGAGATTTTAGGGTGTCAATGGGTTTTATAGTATTCGCATATATTATCTTGTCCCATATGAAGTCTTGCCGTTCCTTGTCAGGCATGTCTTTTATGTTCTCATGAACTATCATGAACTCCGGCATTGAGGCGACGTCGAAGCTGCAACCTGCATCGTATAGTGTCTTGACTATGTCTTTGTTGGAGTTCGCCTTCACAGCGTAGTATGCCTGAATCTTGGGGAAATGCGATTTGAACTCTAGGTAGTTTTGTCGTATCTTCTCGTGGTCTATCACGAAAAGGGGTGTGCCGTGCTCTTTGGCGAGTTTTTGCAGAAGCTCCTTCGTTGGTGAGTCCGTCTCATATACACCATTGGATGCCTGTGTCTTTTGGTCTTTTTCCATTTGCGTTAGGGGATTAGTAAGAAGTTCTTGAACTGCCAAACATCCTCTTTGTCGTAGTCGTTGGCTGGGTTCTCTTTGAAGTATACGAGTCTGTTCTTTAAAGGCGTCCAATCAGATGGTCCTGAGTAGAGCTGTCCGAGATAGGGTTTTGCTATATTGAGTACGAACTCGTGTGGGAGGTCGTCTGGGAGGCAGAATCCTTTTTGGGGGTTTTCTATCATCCACATCACCGCAGTCACAACACCCAACGCAACCTGTATCGAGGTCGCGTTCTGGCCTGGTGCGAGCTTTCTGGCCTCTTCTATTGTTAGTATGCTTCCGCACCACCAGCTGTTGTAGGGGTGGCCCATAAGAAGCGCGCCAAGTGTGTCTGAACCGGAAAGTATCTCATCCTCGTGGAGTATCCTCATTTTGGACTGCATCTCGTAGTTGTTGCACCTGAGCTCATGTAGTGATGCTATGGTTTCGTCGCATGGCATGTAGGCGTAGTGGACGGTCGGCCGATATACTGCTTTGCCGTTTTTCCACACAGTCCACCGATCTGATATCCCGAAGGCTTCGCCGTGGCGTATCACCATCCCG
>CAYXON010000121.1:0-4363 GCA_964467145.1 uncultured archaeon
CCCCCCTCTAATCATGTCTATGTCTTCTAAGGTTAGCTCAAGCGACTTAATATCGGCTGGCGCCTCAAGAAGCGGCTGGCCCCTCACGCCCTTCATCTTGGTTGTCATAGTTTTTTCAAAGGCGGCATCTCACCTACATCAGCTTTTTCTTCGGCTGGTTTTAGGATTTTTGTTAGTGTGTTGTAGTAGTTCATTAACCTTAAGTGTTCGCCCCGGTTTCTTAGTTCCCTGAACCTCTCCCTCATGAACTCCACATCAGACGGATTTAGTTTTATTTCTACCCCGTACTGTTTTAGGCTCGCGTATAATGCGGCGATTGTTTCGGCCATCACGTATCTGCCCAGCTCATCTGCGTTTTCTACCTCTAAGAATCTGTGTCTTGCCATGTTTGACATCAACCGCTTAACCTCATCCTCTGACATGTCTGAGCTCATGTCCAACTCTCTTCTGTCCATCAGCGTGTGGGGTAGGGCCTCTGACGGACCGCGCCTTTGCCATTCAAGCAATTTATTCAGAGCTTCTTTGTTTGCCTCAGAGACTTCGGCGTCGTAGCCTATTTTTTTCAGGCATCTGAGGAATGTTAGTAGGTGGCTTTGTTTGTCTAGGGCGTTTTCATCCTCTCCTTCGCAGCTTCTGAGAAACTCGTTTATTTGCCCTTTTCTTTCGCCACTTAAATCTTCTGTCACACCCAACTCACTTAGTTCTGAGAGGTCCATCGCGTACCCGAAGATGTCTCTGTCCCCTAAAAGTTGTGTCACTATTTTTTTGTCTGATTCCGTCACCTGCTGCGGGTGAGATGCCCCCTTTAATACTAAGTGGGTGTTTTTCAGGGTTAGGATGTCGTTTTTACCCCGTGCCTCAACCAGCATATCAACCACATGCTGGATGTCGTCTTGTCTGAGCTCAAGCCACTCAACATTCCCTGGAGCGTCAAGGAGTGGTTTAGGCCGCAATCCCTGCATCTTGGTTGTCATATTTTTTTTAGTGGCGGTAGTGGTGTGGTTTCTTCTTTTTGTTCTGTCCTTACTGCTCTACTTATTAGGTATAATAAATGTGCGAATTCTTTGGGTATGTCGTTCGCTCTTTCGCACTCCAAACTTTCCCTCATGATTCTAACGTCCTCTGGGGGCATCTCATACCTTGTACCAAGGTGTTTTAGGACTGCGTGGCACATCGCCAAGCTACCCACTAACCCCTCTTTTCTGTATCTTTCAAGGTTTTTTTTGAATCTCTCCCCCTCTTGTGGGGTGAGCCTCTGCGGCAGTCCGATATCAAGCATGAACATGTGATACTCAATGAGTGTACTGTCATCCTCTGCCTTTTCCCTTGCATTCTGAAATCCTTCAAGTATTTTGGCTTCATCCTCTTTCGGGATTTTCTCTGCGAGCCCGAGCGACAGCGCGAACGAGTATAGTTCCGCGAGGTTTGACCACTTGCCCTCGTGCCAGCTGACGTCGAAAAACTTTTTGTATTCTCTCACTTCATCTTCTGGGAGGTCTACAGGAACCCCCAACATTGCAAGGTACCCCCTGTATTTCATCACAGCATAGTGTTTTCCCTCGTCCTTGTACCACCCAGCAACCTGATTGATTGCTCTTATGTCTGCGTCTGTGGGCCTGCACCACTGCTGCTCGTCAGGTTTCGGTGGATTAAGCAGCGGCTGCTCCCTAAATAATTGTGTCTTGGTTGTCATGTTATTTTCTTTAGTGGTGGAAGCTCGTGGCTGGTTTGTTTTTCTTTGTTTGGGAATATTGTTCTCATGTTGTCGAGCATGATGATGTAGTTTATGTCTGCTGTGCCTTTAGCTAGCGCCTCATATGCATCCAGTCTTTTTTCATTGAGTGTCTGAAACATTTGTTGTCTTTCTGACTTTGTCATGGGTGGTTCAACACCTATTGATTTAAGGTCTGCATAGTAACTTGCAATGACAGAACCATCTCCACGCGGCTTGTACGCTTTTAGTTCGCGCGCAGTCATCTCATCGATTTCTGTATTGTGTCCCAGTTGGTTTAGGTGTTTCACCAACATGACGAATCCGATATAATGTTTTATCCTTTTCCACTCCCCCAGCACCTCTCTAACCTCATTGAGTTCTTTATCTGTTGGTGTGGCATCCATCCCGAGGACGCTCATATAATAGATTCTATTCACTGTCCCTACGGACTCTTTAGTCACATCCCTCTTTTTTCTGAGGTCATCTGTCATCTTCCCCCTATCTTGTTTTGTCACCTCCTCGACGACGCCAAGCGATTTTGCAAGGCACAGGGTATGGGGGAAATTATACCCCTGCCCAGTCCTCTGCTCGCGTACAAGCTCCCTTATCAGTTCCTCGTCCCTGAGTCCCACAGCTAATTGCTGGCTTTCTCCTGGCGGGTTAAGGAGTGGTTGGGGCCTAAAACTTACTGTTTTCT
This sequence comes from uncultured archaeon, assembly GCA_964467145.1. Classification (GTDB taxonomy): domain Archaea; phylum Altiarchaeota; class Altiarchaeia; order IMC4; family SCGC-AAA252-I15; genus JAHIYG01. The sequence goes on from CAYXON010000121.1 coordinate 2,412, forward strand.
GGGTCATTCTGGGTTATATTCTGGGAACCACTGGGATATATTTATCCCTAGCCGGTGTTTTCCTATATACTATGAGGCATTTCTCCTCTATTGTCTTGTTTGGCGGCACATACGTGCTTACCGTGATTTTGGGGTTAGTTGTCGCATCTCAGATATTGCCTCTCATGTATCCCCCCCAAGGTGGTGAGGCGTTGATTGCGCCTATTGCCGGCGACCCGCAGAGTCTTGAGGCTACGTCCACACTTTTCTTCTACATACTGTTTATGACGGCTGTTGTTCTCGTTCTGATGCGAAGAAAGCTCATGATCTTTGTAAAGGCCGCAGTCTTCATGTCATTTTTCACTGGAACTTTTCTGGCGACCACCTCCATCTTTGGTGATGTCGGACTTCTTGTGACGTTCCTACTACTTTTGTTATTCCTTCTCAGAAGGACAATGGTTCTGACCCACATTTTGTTGGTTCTTGCTTTGTCTGGTGTTGGCGCGCTTCTTGGCGCATCACTTGGTGTCGTGCCAGCGATTGCGCTTGTTGTTTTGATGTCAGTCTATGATTTTGTCGCGGTTTTTGTGACAAAGCACATGGTCGCGTTGGCGGAAGGCGCCAAAGACGGTGTGCCCTTGATGTTTTCGATACCTGTAGGTAAAAGGACACTTGGTTTGGGCGCTGGCGACATAGCGATACCCACGGCATTCACGGTTTCAATATATGCCGCACACGGTGCCGGATATGCTCTACCGACGCTTTTCGGCGGACTGCTTGGGCTCGTCTCACTATTTTACTACATTATGGGGCGCAAGAACGTGACATTGCCAGCGCTTCCACCGATTGTTGCAGGGCTTCTGATAGGATACGGGTTATGTGTTCTGATTTTGGGCTAGTATAAAAGTAGTTTAGCGGGGAATGGGTGTGGGAACGTACCTTTCTTTGGGAAAGAAACGTGCACGAAAGAAAAAGCAGTGAAAGGTTTAGCGGGGAATGGATTTGAACCATTGACCTTCGGGTTATGAGCCCGACGAGCACTCCTGACTGCTCAACCCCGCTGTTTTTATATTTTGGGCTGTTTTATGACTATGTTGTCCTCGTATAAAAAAGGGTTTATATACGCTCATAACTGCCATCCTTACGGGGGGTGGTTTGGATAGTTTGGCATTTACGGTTATGGCGTATAAAAACCACCTCTCTGGGTGGTTATTTATATGCTTGCTCCCTAATTGATGGGTACCTACAATGGCTAAGTTCAAAGAGGCTGAGGCAAGACTTTTCAAGGGTGTCTGCATGAATTGCAACGCCAAAAACCCAATCAAAGCCACTAAATGCCGTAAATGCGGTAAAATTGGAAAAATAAGGCGCAAAAGCAAGAAGAAGGCTCTTGCAGCAGCATAGAACTAGCTACTTGATGTATTCTAACGTATTACCACTCTCTAACATCCCTAGTTATTATGCGCTACAACCCCGGTATCCAAATGTGGACTGGGGGCTTTTCATCATTGCATTAACTGCATCAACAATAGGGCTTCTTCTAATAACTTTTATCTCTCCATCACTTGACCCCCCACACTCCAACATCTCAGACATAACATCACTTGACATTGAGCGGGCTGTTTTAGTATCTGGTGAAGTAGTCGACTACCACATATTCGCGGGGGGAAGCACATCGCTCACCCTATCAGACAATCAATCACAGCTCACTGTGTTTCTACCCCCTAATGCGGCCGGTGGCATAACAAAAAACATATCTGTCGGCTCAACAGCAGAAGTCCGGGGAGTAGTTAGGATATACCGTGGCGCAATCGAGTTGTTCGTTGAAAATCCGGAGGATATAATGTATAAACGAATGGTTCTGATCTTGCTGGGTGTTTTCTTGTTGTTGATGCCTGTTGCGGTTCGGGCTGAATCCATGTTCAGGATCAACGGTAAAGATGTCAACAGGGGGGACGTGCTTTTTCTGCACC
>CAYXON010000122.1:0-4348 GCA_964467145.1 uncultured archaeon
CCAAAGGGCGTTGCCGTATGGGTGGCCTACCGCAACGTGTACATTGGTGCCGCCACCTATCCTTGGCGCGACGTCGTAGATATAGTAATTTAGGTCTTTGTCAACGCATGTCTGCAGGCAGAAGGCGCCTATCACACCTGGTGTGAACTCTTTTTTGCTTGCTTTTATGAATTTTTCAGCGAGCTCGAATGCGCTCTCAAGAAGCGACTCCCTGAGTGTTGCGCTGTTGTGGCCGCACACAGTCATCTCAGGTATCTCCTGTTTTGTGCCGACAAGCTCCATTTGCTGGGGTGCCGGAAGCCTGACGTGGCCGTCAAGTGAGGTCTCAAACCGCCAGTCAACGCCGAGCAGTTCGACTTTCTCGAGCTCCTCCTCAAGCGGGTTGTAGAAGAAGTCCAGGTTGAATACCGGACCTATGACATAGCGTTCTATCCTGGCTTCCTTGAGTGATTCTTTTGTTATGACTTTTTGTTTTATCAGCTCAGACGATTTTCTCACATACTCCTCATAACTTGTTGCAGTGAAAAACCCGCGCTCAGTTTTTTCTGCGCGTGATGAAGTTTCACTATGCAGAGCTCGTCTATATTCTCTGGTTTTTTAATTTTCTCAGGGAATGGGAGTCCCGCTTTTTCCAGAAGCCAGTAGTAGTCGTGTTTTCCGCCGCGCTCCTCGGTTGCGAGCATGTTTCTTGAACCCACAAGCGGAACCATGAACTCATCCTCTATTGCCTTTATGTCGACGTATGATGTGAATGAACGGTTCGGGACAAACAGGACATTGTCTTCGACCATAGTCTTCTGTTCTTTCTTGGTTGCGACTTCCTTGAATTTCTCGTATACTTTGCACTCGTCTGCGATGCCTCTTATGACTTTTCCACCCTCGCGCCTGCTTTTGAAATATCTTGCGTAGGTTTTCTCCCTGCCTCTCTGGCAGTATAACACAGTCTTGAGACCTTCTTCAATTGCCCCATCTGCAACATCAAGTGCGGAGTGCGAGGCCAAAACACCAACTCTGAGGTCTTTTTTGTCGTATCCTGACGCAATATCTGTTATTTTCTTCCTGTCTATCATCTCAGAATAACACTTACTATAGACGACATAAATATGTGTTGTAGTGCCTAACTATTTCCTTTACTGTAGTTTCTTCACCATCTTTTTATGTGCTATTTCCCCGAATAGTGTGTGCGATTTTCCGACTACTTCGTATCCATGTTTTTTATAGAATGGCACAGCGTTTTCTCTAGCGTTTAACACTATGGTCTTAGCCCCAAATTCCACCAGTTTTCTCTCTAGGTTTTCAAGAATCGCACCACCAATTCCCTTTCCTCTTATATCCTCTTTTACTGCCATATACCTTATCTGTGCGTCATCTGGTGTGTTAAGGTGCCCTCTACCAACACCTACCACCTGTCCCTCTTCAACAGCCATCTGGTGTATGCTCTCTTTCTCCCGCTCGTCTTTTTCACTGCCTCTTGGCTGGCCCCATGGGTGCCTCAATATCTTCCAACGGAGTTCATAATATTGCGCAAACTCCTCCTCAGAGTGTGGTTCTGTCAACTCCATTATTGTGTTGTGTTATTTGCTGCCCTTATCTGTAGTATCTTGTCTCTAGCCTCTTGCGCGTATTTGTCGTCTGGTGCGAGTTCTATGTATTTTTCCCACATCTGTGCGGCTTGTTCTGGTTTTCCTGCCTTGTAGTATATGAGGCCCATGTTGAAGTAGGCCATGGAGTATCCTGGCGCGGCTTGTGTTATGAGTGTGTAGTGTTGGAGTGCCTCCTGCAGGTTGCCCTCCACCATGAGTATGCCTGCGAGGCTGAAGCGTGCAGCGACATCTCTCGGATTTATCTTCAGCGCACCCATATGGTATGCCTTGGCCATTTCTGTATCGCCCTTCAATGCGTAGCATTGCCCTATCTTGTTCATTGCGTTGACGTCATTTGGCTCTGCATCCAGTCTTTTTTTGAATTCTCCTATTGCGTCATCATACATCTTGTTTGCAATCAGTATGTTTCCAAGGTCATAGTGTATCCCGCTTTTGTCTGGTGATATCTCTGACGCTGCAAGCAGCATGTTAACTGCATTGTCCACGTCTCTTCTCATCTGGTACTGCGCGTATTTTATATAATATGTGGACCTTATGTCGTTTGACATGTAGTCGAGGTGTATTGTGCTCTCCCATATCTGCCTGAAGTCGTATCTGCTCCAGTAGTCTCCAAGGTCTGAGAGCTCTCCTTCTGGCAGCACCCTGTAAAGTAATCCTGTTTGCTCAAGTCTGTATCCTGCAGGTACGTCTTCCTGGAGTGTGGTGTAGTAGACTGGCGCGCCGTTTTTTATTATTTCTCCTTCAACTTCTTTTTGGCGCCTTAGGTGTTCCTCCTCACCAAGAAACACATAATCCTGTCCGTAGAGCTCATGGCTTATGAGTCCTGTCTGCTCGTATAATGTGACGTCAGGCCTTGCTTTTTCAACAAGAAGCAGATAACTTAGCGGAAACACTATGTTATCCCCTTGAGCGAATATGACTGCGTTCATGTCAACAGTCTTGAGCATGTTTTGGGCGAGGTCGTATGCGAGCAGGTTCTGGCTTTTGTCGCTGACGTAGTAGTTTGCTGCGAATACAATCCCTACAATAACTAGGACGCAAGCCTGCAGTATCCTCTCATCTTTTCTTTTTTTCTTAACCCAATCAAGCACATCATTTATCCCAAATCCTGCCCAGACACTGAATATGATTATGGAAGGTATTGCAAAAGTTGTTATGTCCAGTGATACGTCATTTAGGAAAAGTGCGTAGAAGACATCTGCCGCAGCTATAAAGCCTGTGAAATTTAGGAGCCCCCTGTTTTTGCCGCCGTGTACGTAGAGCCCACCCAAAACGAATACTCCTGAAAGCGAGAACTGCCTCGCGTAGAAGTAGAGTATCCCGAAAAACCTCTCAAAAACCTCCTTGGTCGTTAGCGTCAAAATGGTTGTCTGCCTGTGTATTGAAGCTGTGATGTGGGTTATCAGCCTGTCAAGGGTGTCTGGGTTACCCCAGTTGTATGCCGGCTTCATAGACGCAGCGACTGGGAGATAAAGGTACGTCAGAAGAGGCGCAACTAAACACGCAATAATCTCCTGGATTGGCACCCCCTCGATTTTCTTTTTCTTATCTTTTACTATGAAGTAGATGAATGCAGGGGCATAAAGCATCATCGAGATGTGGTTTGTCATCCCGAAACCGAACGCGACCACAACATGGAGTAAATCCCTCTTAAGTCCTGTGTCCCGCCACTTAAGAGTTAGAAGAAGAATCAAGGCGACGAAAAAACCGTTTATGCTGTATGCTTCAGCGACAGTCGCCTGATCCCAAAGGGCAAGGGAGTAGGCTATCATAAGTCCCCCCCCAACGCCTGCCAACTCAGACTTTGTGAGTCTGATTATTATCTTGCACACGATTGCTGCAGTAAGTGCTGCAAAAAAACCACCCATCAGGTTGTACCTGTACGCGACAGAACCAATTGGGATAAGTGAGAATAACTTCCCCAAAATCATGTAAAGCGGGTATCCGCTTGGGTGCGCGACACCCAGGGTGTATGAGGCTGTGATGAAGTCTCCCGAGTCCCCAGCATAGACTGTGGGACACATAGTGAGGAGATATCCTGCCATCGCGGCTGCGAAAACAACCCCTGCAGCATAGACGCTCCTATTGAGTTTCATCGTATAAGATAGGAAAAACACCTAATAAAACATGACCTAATACGGTTTATCCTTGTTGAATATGGTCCTGGACCTCAAAATCTTCTCGACATCTGAAGCATTCCTAGCCTCCAAACCGTCGTGGAATATCCTGTTCACGTCCTCAGCCAGCTGTGACCCGCTGACCTTGTTCTGGTTAACATAAAGATACTTAAGCTCCGGATACGTCCACATCCTCTGGTCCATCCCCAATTAATAGGAAATCAAATTAAAAAACAAAAAAAGACCAAAACAAATACTATTCGAACCCGACGGGATTATCACAAGGCCTTATCGTCCTTGCTTAATCCCTTGGGTTAATGATATTAACTCTCGTTTTATTCAGATTATTCGGACCCGACGGGATTCGAACCCGTGATCTACAGCTTAGAAGGCTGTCGCCATATCCACTTGGCTACGGGCCCATGGCATGGGATGGTTTATACTGTTAGGTAACATCCAAATAAAAGGGTTTAATAGACCCTCGTTTTATTTAATGCACGCACATATGTATTGTGCACTAGAATGGAAAAATCATTTTACATCCCCCTAAAAGACGCCGACCCAGACGTCGCTGAAGCCATTAAATCAGAGCAAAAGCGCCAAGAAGGAGTCAACCTAATAGCTTCT
>CAYXON010000123.1:0-4283 GCA_964467145.1 uncultured archaeon
TGATGTTGTTGTTTCTGCCGTATGCTGCAACAGCTGCTGACGCTGCCGCCCCCTGATATATTGCGCTAAGCCCTGTCAGGCCGACGCATAATCCCGCGAAAAGGCTTAGAAATCCTTTTTCGACTGTCATGTTACCACCCATTATCCCCGTGATTATTAGGACGCCTATGACGAAGGCGTATATGGCCTGTGTCTGGGGTAGTGCCTCAAGTATGAGTATTGTTGAGAAGTTCTTCTCCTGCTCGGCAGTCAGTGAGGCTGCGGTTGAGCCTGATATCCCAAGTCCTTTTGCTGCTCCAATACCTGCTATCCCCATTCCTAGTGCGGCACCCGCCGCTGCGAGGACGTTCCCGTTTATTATATACTCCAGTAGGGTGGCTATTTCCATTTTTTTACCTCCTTGTTGTGAACTTTGTTTTTTCTGAGAATGGTTTGAACTCCGCACCGCCTCCGTTGTAGAATGTGCCGTAGAATTCGACGTAGTGGAGTCTTAGCGCGTGCACGAACGAGCCGAGTGAGTTCATGAGTAGGATGATTGTATGAGAGAGAATAAAAATCAGGACGCCCCCGATTTTACCGATGATGGGTATTCCAAAGACCATTGATGCTAGGAAGTTGAATGCGAGCCCCATTCCAGGGGTTGTGAGGCTTAGTGCGAGAAGGCGGGCGTATGAGACTACTTTCCCTAGTACCCCTGGCAGCTCCATTATCGCCATGAATCCCATGCCTTTGAAAAGCAGCGCGAAACCGAGGGTGAATAGTATCGCACCGTATGTTATGTTGTATGCTGCGGCTACCGCGACTCCTGCGCCAATCAGAAGCCAGCAGACATTTTCCGTCAGCGCCTTTTTAAGTTCTCGCCTCTGTAGTTTGTCGATTATCCCGAGTATGTTTCCTAAAAGCGTCTGAAGCACACCTACCGCGACTGCGACACCGAGAAGTAGTACTGCGTTTGATTTGTATAGCGGGTCTATTAGGACGAACCATAGGTCCTGAGCTTTTACGTCGAGGACGTATTTGGTTAGAAAGTCTCCGAAGAAGCTGCCTGTGAGTATTCCAAAAACTATTGTTGACATGCCGCATGCGGTGAGTATGGTTGTGAAGTCGGTTATTTTTTTGTGTGTTAAGTATTTTCTCCTAAGAAGCATTGCTATGACAGTTATCGCAAGCCCGTATGCCGCGTCGCCGACCATGAATCCGAAAAATATTATGAACGTGGGTGCTGTGACGATTGTGGGGTCTATTTGGTCGTATTTGGGGGTTGAGAAAAGTCTGGTGAATGTTTCGAAAGGCTTTAGTAGTGGGTGGTTGTCAAGTATTATTGGCGCGTCTTTTGGGTCTTTTTCAGCGGTTATCTCGCATATCCCGCCAGTTTTCTGGTTTATGAGTTCTGTCGTCTTCTGCAGGTCTTTTTCCAGAATCCAAAGCCTGATATAGTTTGTCTTGGTGGTTGCGCCGAAGTTGGTTGTGGCCTGAGCGCGTTCCTGCTCGTTTGAGAGTTTTTCAGAAAGGCACATCAGGTCTGTGAGGTGTTGTTGTGAGAGTTGCGCGAGTTTGGTTTGTGCGTCTGTTATTGGTTTGTCGCATGCGAGATATTCTTGCATTAGCCTGTCGTGTATTTGTTTGGTTGTGCCAGCGCCTTCTGGATTTATTTGTTCTAGTCCATAGTTTCTTAGGGTCTTTGCAAGTTCTTGCGCATGTTGTTTTTGGACGTGTGCGGTCACGACTGTTTTGTCGCCGTGTTCCGCTTCGACTGTGAGAAGGTATTGCTGGTTTAGTTTTTGGTCTAGCTCTTGCGTTAGCGGCGCGATCTGGTCGTGTGGTATTATCCCAAGTAGAGATTGTAGAAGGGGAGTTGGTGTGAAGTATTCGGCTAGTATCTCAAGCTGTGACACCGGCTTGAGTTCGTTTATTCTGGCGTGTATGCGTTCTTTTGATAGTGTGTGTTGGTGTATTGTGTCTTCTTGTTGGGTGGTTTGTTTTTTCAACTCTGAAAGTAGGTTCTCGTATTCCTCGTCTGTCTTTTGCTTTGCTTTGGGATTTTTTTCCACGCCGAGTATCTCGTCAAGGAATGTTGTCTGGGTTTTTTGGTAGTTTTTTAGTGATTCGATTAGTGATTTGACTGTGTGGAGTTGTTCGGACACCTGTTGTGTGTGGGGCATTGACTGGTCACGTCTTATGCCTTCTTCTTTTAGTTTTTCGTCAGTTAGTTGTTCGAGTTGGGTGTGGCCTGCCTTGTGGAGCGCCTCAACTAGGGTTTGTGTCTTTGTTTTTTCGACAAGACACGTCACCTTGACTATTCTTGCTGGCTTTAGCATTCAGACACCAAGTTCGGATAGGATGTATTCAACTGCTTTGTCCTGGTTTTTCTCGTAATCTTTTATCAGTTGATTCTTTGCTTTTTTTGTCTCTAGCTCTATCTCGCGTGTTTTCTGTGTTGCTTGCTCCTTTGATTTTGCTGTTTTCTCCTCTGCTTTTGTGATTGCTTGTGATGCGGCGTCTTCGAGCTGTTTTTTCCGGTTTTTTTTGGCTTCTTCAACTGTTTTTTGTGCCTGTTTTTTGGCGTCTTCTATGGAGTCTGCAAGTTCTTTCTCAAGCGCCTTTACTGCCTTTAGCTGATCCATCCTATACTCTCCTTAGATATGGGTTTAGGCAGTTATTAATGGGGTTTCAGGCGTTTTATTCTGATTTTTTGAGTATGTGCTCTATCAAGCTGGCGTATGCTGGACGGGATATTGTTATGCCTATCAGAACCCCCATAAGTGTTGTAAATGCGAATCCTTTGAGCATGCCGGCGCCGATTATCATAAGTGGCAGCATGGCGGCGGTTATGGTGGCTGCTGCTGTGAATATTATGAAGAATGCTTTTCTGACTCTTTCTGCCATGCTCACGAGTTTTTTGGATTTTGAGCGTTTGAGTGTTTCATCGGTTATGATTACTTGGTGATCTACTCCTGTTCCGACTGCTGCGAGTATTCCTGCAAGCGCTGGCAGGTCGAGTTCCCAGTTTATGAAGGCTGCGAACCCGAGTATTATGAGTATGTCGCCGATCATGGTCGCCATAACGGGCAGCAGTATCTCTATTCTGCGGTATCTCAGATATATTATGAGCGCGACAGCGAATACCGCGACTAGTGCTGTGTATAGGCTGTATGCGAGGAATTTTCTCCCGAGCGTCGGGGGTGTTGTGGATTTTGACTCGAGTGTTAGTTTGACTGGGAGGTTGCCGGACGTTAGTAGGACCTGATTTTGTTTGACTTCGGAGCGCGCTTCCTCAAGTGTCGGGGATGAGCCGGTTATTCTTGCTTGGTAGACGCATTCTCCTTGGGTGTCAAAGTCGAGGCGGGGTGAGCTTTGCAGGCCTATGAGGTCTGAGAGTATCTCTGGTAGTCTGTCGATGTATGAGCTGTCGCCGAGGTCGTATCTTTCTGTGGCGTATCCTTTTTCTTCGAGCTGGTTTCTTATGTCGTCGCCTATTTTGCTTTCGTCTCCAACTAGCACTATCTTGGTGTATCCTTCGGTTTGTAGTGTGTCAAGTTCGTTGAATGTTTTCTCAGGGTCTTGGAGTTCGAGTGCGGGTATTCTGGCGCGGTCTTTGATTAGCTCTATTGCTGTGTTGTCAAAGAATAATCTGTCTGTGTCGCCGCCTTTTGTGAAGTTGCTCAACAGTTGGTAGTCTCCTTTGGAGAATAGTATTATGGTGTTTTGTGGTCGGTCTATGAATATGTCGACTGGTCTGCCTCTTTTGCCGTCTGCTACCTGTCCGAATCTGCATGCACCTTCTTTGGAGTGTGTGACGTGTACTGACCAGTGGTATCCGCCCTGTACCTGGTATAGTTCTATTCCTTGGGGGCCGAGGTCGACTGTGACTTCATCCCCCATTATCGCGAGTTCTCCGTCTATTCTTTCCTCGAACCTTGCCTGTTGTTTGAGTATGTTTTCGATGTTTTTGGTTTCTTCAGGGGTTGCCTGTGCTATTTGGACTAGCAGGTACTGGTTGCCCCATGCCCTGACTGGGATGTCCCGGAGTCCCATGCTGTTTAGCCTGTTTTCTATTATGGCTTTTTCTATTGCCATGACGTCTGAGTCGACTTCTTTTTCGAGTTTTAGCTGCATCTGGGTTCCGCCAGCAAAATCTATGCCGTAGTCGAGGCCGTTGCCGAATCCTATGCCATTGTCTTTGTTTAGGGGTATGATGTTTGTTATGAATGCTATGGAAATCGTTAGGCATGTTAGGAATAGGAGTATCTTCCAGTTTTTTAGCAGTTGATTCATTTGTTGCC
>CAYXON010000124.1:0-4280 GCA_964467145.1 uncultured archaeon
TTAAGTCTTTGTGTCGCTCCCCTAAAGCTGTCCACAAAGCTTTTTTGTATCTGAATAAGGCCTTCGTCAGATACTCCCTTCTCACGTGATGTCTTAAGCAGTTTGATGATCTCTTCAGAGAATGCTTCGATGAAGTCTGTCGCAGTGTTTGCGAAGTTGTCGCCGAGAACTGCTGTGCTGTCTCCCCTTATGAGGCCTGTTGGCTCTGAGTGCTGGTCTTCTACTGCGCCACTGAACTGTATGAACTCGTCGCCGTCCCAGTATATGATTTTTTTGGTGAATGGATTTCTTCTGCCTACTGCGAGGTTTCTTGCCGCCTCAACAGCCATTACAGACGCTATCTTCTTTCCGAATTCTACGTCCGCAAACCTCCAGTCAGGCATCTTGTCGGCTGCAACACCGCTTATGTAAGGTCTTATGAAGAATGGGACTACTGTCTCGCCTGTGTCGTCTTCGTGCGCAGGCAGATCCATCTTCTCATACACTTTCGGATGGCCTGGCATCAGCGCTCTCTCAAACAGGTTTCTGTCAAACACGTATTGCGTGTACTCGTCAGCGAGTTTTTGGGCTTCCCAGTCTGTGAGGCTTCTGCCGTATCTCCTATGTCCTTCAACATTCATCCAGACGCCGTCTTGGCCGCGTTCGATGACGCCCTCTACTTCAAGAGATTCTATGGTTGACTTGCTGAGGAACGTTCTTCTTGCCCTACCCCACATGTCTTGGTCTAGCGGGAATTCCATCCCCTCAAGGTAGTGTCGTTTATCCCACTTTTGACGCCGCAGCAGGTCTAGCCTGTTTTCGGCTTCGCCTTCCACCCTGTATTCCACGACATATACTTCCCTGTGTTCGTCTGGGTGCATCTTCCTGCTTTTTGAGTGCGACATTATGTCTCTGCCCACGTTTATGTGAGTTAGTTTTTTCCCCTTCCTTTGGAAGAAGCTGAAATAGTCTCCTATGATTGCGCTTGTCTGCTGGTCCACCCCCTCATGGAACCTTAGTCTTGCGGCGCCTTCTTCTGGTGTTTCGACTGTTGCCCCAGGCATCCACACTATGTCCCCGACGTATACTTTGCTAAGGCCGAGTACCATCTCACCGTCTACGGGTATGCTCTGCAGGCTTCTGTACATCATCTCTCTGCATGTGTTGTCTTCCGGGTTGTATGATGTGTATGTGGGGCTCAATAAAGTGTCCTGGAGTGCATCCTCAAACGTTCTGTATCTGGCCATTATCTCCTCGTTTTTTACATTTGATGTGATGGCCATCTTAAACAGCTCATCTGCGGGTGTGAGTTCGTCAACTTTCACACCGAAAAGAGCTTCAAATATCTCAGCCATCTCATTACGGTATCCATCATCAACAGTCCCGAAAAATGATAGTTCTCTGACTTGCCCCCTGTTTTCCTGGTTCATCATCCGGGTTATGTAGCTCATCCTCCTTATGAAGTCATCTCTTGACATTTCTCCAGATTCAAACCCGCCGATGACTCTGCCGAAGTCGTTGAGTGTAATGAATCTGCCGCCGCTTCCTGGGTTATAATATATCCTAGCTCCCTCGTCGGATTCTGTCTTGGCTATGGCTCCCTGGTAGTTTCTTATGAATTCCATTTCTCGTTCCTTTCCTACTGGTGGGGGGTATATCATCCATAGTTCCCCGCGTTTTTCGAATTCCTCAAACACTCCCTTGTCTAAGCTGAATATTTTTATCTTCTCTCTTGGCACCCCAATCCTTACGAGCGCCTCTGTTGCTGCGGTGTTTTTCAATCTCCACTCTGCTGGGTTCATCTCCTTGTCGGCTCTGACACCCACCACTATGTCTTTACCTTCTCCGCCTACAACGAGTGCGACCATCGACCTTTCGAGTTCCATTGTCTCTAAAGAGCCTCTTTTTATGCCTTTTTCCGTTAGGTGTTGCATTAGCTGAATTGTGCAGCTCATGTGGCTGTTTGTCTGGTCTGAGCGTATTAGTATGTCATCTCTCAAGACGTAGTTTGAGAGTATCAGTGTGTAGGCGTTGACTGCAGGTTTTCCGCTGTCATCCATCTCAAAGAGGTCTGCGGTGGGGGGTATCCTCGTTGCAATGTGCCTTGGTAAACTGAATCTTTTGGGCTCTGCGAGCAGTTTTGGGTCGGGTCTTTGCAGAGGTTGCAGCTCTTCGTTACCTGGTCTTTTGACTGCGTCGCCCATACACTAACTTTACGAAAGCTTTGTTAATATGTGTTTTTGAGCATATGTTGTGTCTTTTATTTTGTGAATGATTATCTCTTAAACCATAAGGGGTGCATTATGGACGATAAAAGATTGCTTGAGCTTTTGGAAAGGGACGGTCGCGCATCAGATGATGAGCTTGCGACGATGCTTGGAGTGAGTGAGAAGCAGGTCAAGGACGCTATAACACGTCTTGGAAAGGATGGCGTAATAAAAGGGTGCCGCGCAGTCGTTGACTGGCGCAAACTCGACGGAAAGAAGGCGATGGCAGTCATACAGGTGAAGGTTGTGCCCCAGCAGAAGTACGGCTTCGACAAAGTCTGCTCAGACATAGCAAAAGACAAGCGGGTCACGGACGTCCTCATCATGAGCGGCAAATACGATTTGATGGTGACTGTCGCAGCAGACGACATAGACGGCATAAGCGAGTTCGTCACGGAAAAACTCGCGCCCATGAAGGCAGTCACAGGCACATACACACACGTGATACTTAAGGAGTTCAAAAGGGACGGATGCTTATTCAACAACGGCAAACAAAAGAGGATACCAGTAAGCTAAGGGTAGAATATGTTAAGCAAAAGGGTTGACGAGATACCTTTTTCAGGTATTAGGAAGTTCTTCGACGTGGTGTCGACGCGAAAGGATGTGGTGAGCCTCGGCGTTGGCGAGCCGGATTTCCCGACACCCGAGCCGATGAAGGCCGCAGCAATCGAGGCAATCAAGGAGGACTACAGCAACTACACCTCCAACTACGGACTGATTGAGCTAAGGCAGAAAGTCTGTGAGAAACTCAAAAAAGAAAACCGGATACGCGCCGACCCTGCGACCGAAACACTGATAACAACCGGCACAAGCGAGGCGCTTGACCTGGTTTTCAGAGCCATACTCAACCCTGGGGAAGAGGTGATAGTGCCGGAACCCAGCTACGTATCATACAAGCCTTGCGTATGGTTTGCACACTGCAAACCGGTTCCTGTTCAGATGCTTGAGAAAACTGAGTTCAGGGTGAAAGTGGAAGACATTGAGGCTGCCATCACCAAAAAGACAAAGGCAATAGTTGTGGCCTCCCCAAACAACCCCACAGGCGGTGTGCTGACCAAAAAAGATTTGGAGGGCATAGCCGAGCTTGCGATAGAACACGACCTCGTCGTCATATCAGACGAACTCTATGAGTACCTGGTCTACGATGGCTTCAAGCACTACAGCATCGGCTCATTCAACGGCATGGCTGAGCGGACAGTCACAATAAACGGTTTCAGCAAAGGCTATGCGTTCACTGGATGGAGGCTCGGCTACGCAGTCGGTCCGCAGAAGATAATCGACGCAATGATGAAGATTCACCAGTACACCATGCTTTCCGCACCAACTACTGCCCAGTATGCGGCGCTCGCATTCGATAAATGCGCAAAAGACGTTAAAGAGATGGTTAAAGAATACGACTCACGTCGCAGACTTCTTGTCAAAGGCCTAAACGATGTAGAGGGAGTATCTTGCATAACCCCGAAAGGCGCGTTCTACACCTTCCCAAACATAAAAGGCACAGGACTTAAAAGCGAAGTATTCGCGCAGAGGCTACTGGATGAGGCGAAGGTCGCGGTCGTGCCAGGAAACACATTCGGGGCAAGCGGGCAAGGGCACGTGCGGTGTAGCTACTCAGTCTCAAAAGACACCATAAAAGAGGCGCTCGAGCGGATGAAACAGTTCAAACCCTGAAGATGGTTCAGCCAATCTTAATTCTTGCCTTTATTATCTCCCTTATCGCCTCAAGCGCTGCGTGATTGGTCAGGTATTCACTGTCAAGTTCGGTTACGCCGGCATAACCCAGCCCCCTAGCGTACTCTGTCCTGGCCTTAAGGTCTTCTGGCGGGCCGTTTGGCCTTGAGATAAACGGGTAACCGTACCTCAGCATTGCTTCGTTTCTGAAAAACATCAGCCTGTCAAAGCTCTCCTCTGCCCTGACGTACTGGTTTCTGTCAAGGTATCCCTTAATCATCAGCTCTGCAAGAGAAGGCATCACACCAACTGAGTCCACTAAACCAGTCAACCTGGCACTTAGGCAAACGTAGTTCAAGCGCG
>CAYXON010000125.1:0-4269 GCA_964467145.1 uncultured archaeon
ATCGAGTTTATAGTGTTTATTTTAGAGTTTATGGATGTGATTATTTCGGCGCTCTTGTCTATCCCAGGCTGGTACGGGCAGGAGACGTATTTTTTGTTGGCCTGCAGCGAGAATTCCCTCGCAGACACGTATTGTTCTATGAAAAAGCTCTCCTGGGACTTCTTGTATAGCTCATCTGCGTCGCGTATGCATTTGTTCAGTTCGTCTGCTAATTTTTTAGTTGAACCTGATATTATGTCCTCGCATTGTAGTATGCCTGATGTTGCCTCTGATCCGCCAATTTCTTGATATAATTTTTTAGCGGCCTGTGCCATTGATATTGCACGTTGGAGTATTTCTACGTCGGATTCTGTCTGCAGGTAGTAGTCTCCTGCGATTGAGAGATAGTCTTTTGCGAGCTGTTTTGTTGTTAGAACCGACTCTATGTTTGCTATTAAGTTTGATGACTTCTGAACGCCCATTGAGTCTCCGGCTTGGGAGTATATGTCTTTAGACCTGTGGGCGCTTTTGAGCGCGTTCTGATATAGTCCGGATTTGTAGTAGTCGTTTGCGCTCTTGTATAGTGCGTCAGCCTCAAGCGTTCCAGTATTGTCTGCTGCTAGAACAAGTTGTATCACGCACATAAGCGCTAGTAGGAGGGTTATTTTTCGGGTTTTCATGTCTGTTTTTCCTTGTTGTCTTTTGTTTTTTTGTCTTCATCCAGGAATTCCTCACCCCAGCCCATCTGGTCTATTGATTCAGTCTTCTTATTCCGTGTTCTTGAGCGCAGTATAAGTCCGATGAGTAGTACTACTGCAACTGCAGTTGCAAGATATATTAGATTAGCTGAAGATGAAAAATCTTGGGGTAAAGTCGTTATTGTGGGCTTTAGGGTTATTGTCGTGCTTGACTTGTATAGTCCCTCCTGCTTTTCTATTTCTATGAGTAAGAGCTCGCATTTGAGTATTCCGTCTTGGTCTGAGAATTCCGTGTATATGGTGAGTGCCCTACCAGCCATTATTTTTGAGTTTGTAAGCTCTCCCTCAAAGAATGAGTCCCTCGCCCTTGACAGGTAAATGTCTGCATCTTCCCTGCGAACGTCGGTCTTGGCCTGACTTATCTTCGACAAGAATGACTGGGAGTTTATCATCCCTCGTTCGTCTTGCAAGAGAGTATAAATGTTCTTTGCCTGTTCAAAGTATTTTTCGGCTGCGTCATAGTCAGACATCAGGTACGCCTGCTGGCCGAAATTATATGCTGCTTCAGCCCTGCGCCTCATGTTGTAGCCCTCATCAATGGAGTACGCCATTAGTTTTCCGGACTCTGTGACTGCGATAATCTCCCGTGTGTCGTTGAGGTCCATGTGCCCTGCTGCAACTGCGGTGAGCGGGATTTTGGTGTCATATCTCCATACGTAGTTTCCTGATGAGTCTATCAGATATATTGACCCAGTTGAGGTTGCAACAAGTATGTCTTTTATGTTGTCTTCATTCATGTCTGCAATGCTTATGTCGGTTGGCTCACCATCCAGGGGGTAGTCCCATGCGACCATGCCGTTGTTGTCGACTGCGTATAATGTGTTGTCTGAGCACGCGATTATGAGCTCGTCATAGTCGTCTGAGTCAATGTTAAGCAGTTCGAAGTCTATTATGTCGCATTTTAGGTCAGTCTTCCATTTGAGGGTGGGAACTACCTGGCGTCCATCGTCTTTTCCCTGAACTTTATCTATCCCAACCGCTACAATCTTGTTGGATTTGGTTACTGCGATAGTGTCGGAGTATGTGCTCCCAGTTATTTTCGCACCTTTTACGTACTTGAAACCCCGTTTTTGATAGGTGATTTCAGGCTCGACATTTATTGATGCTAAGAGATTTCCCACTTCGCTTATATAGTATATCTTGTCTGAACCCGCGATTACGTCAGCACCAAACATACCATCAACGTCGTAGAGTGTTATTGCGTCAATTGAAGAGTTTAAGACACCGTTACCCTGTGAGGGGTATGACCATATGTTCTCATAATATGTTCTTTTGAGCATTATCTTGCCAAATGACCCTACCGCCAGCTCGTAGTATCTGTCGCCGTCAATGTCGCCTATGTCCATCGAGAGGATTATCGACGTTAGGTCTGTTGAGCGCAGTAGTTTCCCTTCGTCTGACAGGGTTCTTATGTAGCCTCTCTGTATTTTGTTAAGCTCTTCCCCGCTTGTGAATATGAGCTCCATCTTGTGATCGTTGTTTATGTCAAATAGTTTGGCATACATTAGCGGTTCCTTTATGCCGTAGCTCCACTTTAGGCTACCGTCCCTTTCGAAAGCTTGTGCTATGTTTACTTTGTCGGCGTATTTTGTCGATGCTCTGCCAGATGTGACAACGACCACTTCACCGTATCCGTCGTTGTCTATGTCCTCAACCCACGCATCAACGAGTGTTATCTGCTCTTCTATTGAGCCCTTAAGGTCGTACGTCCACATGGGCGTGAGTATCTCGCTTTGCTGAGCTGACACGCAGTGGATTACTAGGAGAAATACTAGCAATATGGTAAACGACCTCATATGTGAGAATATTGATGAAACACCAATAAATAAGGTGTTCTAGTTGAGATTTTAAGCTCCTGAATCCCTATTGTAAGTATATGGGAAAACCCAGCGGCAGTATCGTTAAAAACAGTAGAGAAGAGGTTCCTGAAGGGGTTAAGGAGGTTACTGAGGAGCAGAGAAAAGAGTTAATGGAGCGGGTCGCAGCAACTTCAAAGGATCAGCTTGACGCCATGATTGATTTGATACCCCTTAGGATGCTCCCGAAAGATGATTCAGGAGTATCAGTAATACATAGAAGGAGCTCACCAGGTGGGGGTAAGGTGACGGATTTAGAGGCTGACAGAGCAAGTATGGAGGATGTTAGAGGGACGGAGATAGACCCTGAACACTCAGTGCTTTTCGAGGGTAAAAAAACACTACCCCTTTACAGGAAGAATATGACAGTCGCCGACGGCGCTGAAGCACTTGCTTCAGGGGATGTAGAGTCTGCAATGGGGGCTGAGCAGGAGTCGCAGGCGATAGGCGCTGACAGGTCAGTCGACAATCTTCAGAATACGTTCACATTAGTTTCCGGGGCGCGTTCAACACGCGCTGAAGACCTTTTGAGGACTGCGGGGGCTAATGCTTCCGGAGTCGAGGATGCCGAACCGTTAGTCCGAGGTCAAATAGAGGCTTTAGAAAACGTTGACCTTGTCCTTAGTCCTGTGAGACGGGAGGAATATCTTAACGCGCTCGTTGATGCAGTGGATGGTGCAGCCGAAAAGATGAGGGAGAAAGATGCTCTCGGAAAACTTGATGACATCAGCATACTATCGCTTCACAAGATAAAGACTGCAGCAGACAAGGTCTCAACTAACGGGTTGGATGCGGCAGATGTCCTAAACGCGGTTGAGGCTGCGCAGAAGGACCCAATCAACAGGGTTGGTAAGAACATGGATAAACCCGAGCTCCTCAAACGGCTCGCTGATGTTGCGAGCGGCGGGGAAGCAGACACTTACTCTGACCTCACGCTCAAACAGCTCATGGTAGGCGGCAAGGCGCAGAAGAACCCAGACATAATGAAGTGGCTTGAGGGATTGTTCACTGACCAGGGGAAAAACGAGCTGCATTTAACTGGCTAATATGGATTTTTCAGGCGAATCCGTGCGGGTCGTTGGGGTCGGGGGCTCAGGATGTGCCGCCTGCGAGCGGATGGGCTTTAGTGGATGTGTGGCAGTGCACACCGACGCTACCTCACTTCTAAAACACCAGGTCAAGTACAAGGTCTTGATAGGTAAGGACCTCACAAAGGGCAGAAGCACAGGCAACAACATAATGCTTGGTGAGCAGGCAGCGATAGCCGACAGAGACAAGATAAGCACGGCACTTGAGGGCGCGAAACTAACGTTCATAATAGCGGGACTCGGCGGCGGAACAGGCGCCGGGGCGTCGCCGATTGTCGCGGAAGTCGCTAAAAGCAGCGGCTCAACAGTGATAGCTTTTGTTAACATACCGTTCACTGCAGAGGGAAAGCTGTGCCGCGCAAACGCGAAATCAGGGCTTGAGAATCTCAGACCCTACTGTGACCTCATAGTGGTTTTGGAAAACGACAGGTGCCTGAAGATTGTCCCAGACCTTTCTGTGAGGGATGCCTTCATAAAAGTCAACACCATACTTCTTGAGACAGTCAAGGGGATGTTGAAGCTGATAAGCGAGTCCGGCATCGACGAGGTGAAACCCATCCTCAAAGGCTATGGCACTATAGGCCAAGG
>CAYXON010000126.1:0-2848 GCA_964467145.1 uncultured archaeon
GTTCACCCTTCAAAAATGCGTCGTATGAGCCTAGGTCAAAGTGGCCGTGTCCTGTGTTGTTGAATACTATAACTTTCTCTTCGCCGGTTTTCTTGCACTCAAGAGCTTCGTCTATCGCAGCCTTCACAGCGTGTGAAGCCTCTGGCGCGACGATAAATCCTTCAGTTTCTGCAAAGGTCTTAGCTGCCTCAAAGCATTCTATCTGATGATATGCTCGGGCTCTTATGACACCCTCCTTTACAAGAAGTGACAGCTGGGGTGAGTCACCGTGGTATCTGAGCCCCCCCGCGTGTATCGGCTGTGGGATGAAGTCATGGCCGAGCGTGTACATTTTGACGACTGGTGACATCTTCGCTGTGTCGCCGTAGTCATACGCATATACCCCTTTTGTGAGTGTGGGGCACGCCATCGGCTCTACCGCGAGTACGTCAAGTTCCTTGTCTTTGCCTTGTAGTTTGTCGCGGACGAACGGGAACGCGAATCCTCCGAAGTTGCTGCCTCCGCCACAACAACCGATTATTGTGTCTGCTTTCTCATCGACTTTCTCGAGTTGTTTTTGGGTTTCAATCCCCACGACTGTTTGGTGTAGTAGAACGTGGTTGAGTACGCTTCCTAGGCTGTAGTGGGTGTTGTCGTGTTTGATTGCGTCCTCGACTGCCTCGCTGATTGCTATGCCGAGGCTTCCCGCGCATTTGGGGTCTTTTTTGAGTATCGCCTTCCCTGAGTCTGTGTGGTTGCTCGGGCTTGACACGACTTTCGCGCCCCATGTCTCAATCATTATCCTGCGGTAGGGTTTTTGGTCGTAGCTGCACTTGACCATGTAGACCATGCACTCAAGCTCAAAAAGCTTTGCAGCAAACGCAATGGATGAGCCCCACTGTCCTGCGCCGGTTTCTGTCGCAATCCGTTCAATCCCCTCCTTCATGTTGTAGTATGCTTGCGCGACTGCGGTATTTGGTTTGTGGCTTCCTGGCGGTGAGACTCCCTCCCATTTGTAGTAGATTCTCGCAGGGGTCTTGAGTTTTTTCTCAAGTCTTCTGGCGCGGTAAAGGGGAGTTGGCCTCCAGATTCGGTAGATGTCGCAGACCTCCTCAGGAATGTCGATGTACCGTTCTGTGCTCATTTCTTGCTTTATCAGTTCCATGGGAAAAAGCGGGGCAAGGTCCTGCGGCCCGCACGGCTTAAGAGTAAGCGGGTGAAGCGGCGGGTCAATGGGCCTTGGCAAGTCAGCGTTTATGTTATACCATTTCTTGGGCAACTCATCCTCTGTCAGAAGTATTTTCACATCATCCATGTAAACCACCAAATAAGTTAAAGTAAATGGGATTAGCCAATAAAAAGATGGTACTGAAATTGATTTCCTAAAAAATCACCCATTTAATAACCCAGTTTCCCAAGGGAAAGTAAGGGTGCTGAGATTATGGTTGAAGAGCTTGACATACTGGAGTTCCTTTCCTCAAAGAAATGGATGTTTCTCGTTTTGACCGAGCTTCAATTCCACGGCACGCAAAGGTTCAACGAACTTCTAGACAACATGAACCACGTCAGCCCCAAGATACTATCAAAAAGGCTCAAAGAAATGCAGTCCCGCGGACTCGTTGAGAGGAAGAAATACAACGAGATACCTCCGAGAGTCGAATACCACTTAACATCCAAAGGCAAAGAATTAGTCAGATCATTCAAGGACATAGGCAAATGGGCGATAAAATGGGAGGGGGAAAATAACTTAACTGTTTGACAGTATCTTCTCAAACTCGGCTGTCCAGTCTTTCTCAATAGTTTTTTTGCCGCCTTCCAGTATCCACGACCTTATGGCCTCGACGTCGGCACCTCCTGTGTTGTCAACCTCAAGTACGTTATCGCACCTTTTCAGAGCTTCATAGAGTATCGTCCCAAGATACTCTACCTCGATGTTTTCCATAATCTTCTCTTTCGCGTATCCGCGCTCAGCCATCCTACTGATTAGGATGAGTGGACTGCACCTAAGCACGAGAACGTGGGTGACTGTTAGCAGATGACTCATGAGACCGTCAACTATAGTGTCAGCGGATATCCTTTTCCTGACTGCAGCATCAAGGGCTTGGACATCAACGACCCGGGTGTCTCGCACAGCATCATAACCTATGCTAAGACCCTCCTCCAAGACCACGTCATTGAGGGATATGACATCCATTTCCAACCCAACCCCTAAAAGACGGGATAAACTAGTCTTCCCAGATGCGGGAACACCCGACACCCCCAAAATCACGTGATTCATCTCTATTTATTAAGAAAAGACGGCAAATAATAAAACAGTAATAATGATTATCTAAAGGAGAAAAGATGAAATATAAAAAGATACTGACTTTATTTGTCTTGATAGGACTGGCGAACTTAGTAGCTGCAAACGCGATAGTAGGTGTTATATGTCCGATATTATCTAATATTCTGGTTGCTGTTCAAACTATTGGTGGTACATTAGCTTTGATAATGTTCATATACGGCGGACTCAAATACATATTCTCAGCAGACGACCCAGGCGGCAGAAAACAAGGCAAAATGACTGCAATACACGCAGTAATCGGAGGTATAATAGTAATACTTGCAACCACAATAATAAATTTGATTGGTTTAAACACATGTCCATAAAAAAAAGACCATATGATATTGTGAGAGAAATGCAGGGGAAAAATCTTGGTAAAACCCTATTACCATTCCTATTTTCAACGTTAGCCTCGGCAACAGCTGGAGGGGGAGCAGGAGGTGGGGGGGGATTAGGAGCAATCGGTTCAGTTCCCTGCACGATAATACGCTCAGTGTTTCAGGCGCTTCAGACCATACTCGGAACCCTCGCGATGATAATGTTCAT
>CAYXON010000126.1:2858-4268 GCA_964467145.1 uncultured archaeon
CAGCAGACGACCCAGGCGGCAGAAAACAAGGCAAAATGATAGCAATAAATGCTACCATAGGCGGTATGATATACCTAATATGGCTTTCAGTAGAGACGTTATTAGCTGCTTCGACAGGGGGCGTCCTGGATTGGAGCTCATGCTTGACATAAAAAAAAGATGAAGAACAGATTAAAAGCAAAGGTTCTTGGGTTGTCTTCAGCAGCAGCCTACACGCTAGCAAATACCATGACTTCAGCAACAGCTGGCGCCGGCGGGGGAGCAGACATTAGCGCAGTCCCCTGCGAGGTGATAAAACAGGTGGCTGACGCCTTAAAGGCGATAATACCAGGCCTGGTAGGTGTGATGTTCCTGTTTGGCGCAGCCAAATACATATACAGCGCAGACGACCCAGGCGGCAGAAAACAGGCTAAGTCCATGATAAACGCTGCAGTCATAGGCGCTATACTTGCTGGGACACTGGAGTTAGCAAGAGGAGCAATACGAGGTGGGACATGCGGAATATTGTGAAAAAAACAACAGCAGTCATTATGCTTTGCGCAGGGCTTGCCTCAGCATATCTTGAGAGCATTAAAGCGTTCGTTGACGGTCTTCAGGACCAGTTCACTGAGATGGGCAACGGAATAGCGATTGTGATGTTCCTGTATGGCGCAGCCAAGTTCATATACTCAGCAGACGACCCAGGCGGCAGAAAACAAGGTAAAGATGTCTGTATTGCTGCGTTGATCGCAATGATTATTATTAATATCGCACCAACTGTTATAGGGTCAATATGAAAAACAAAAAAGTCATAGTCTTGGGTTTGCTCTCGCTTCTGGGAGATTTTGTGTGCGCTGACCCAGCAGGGATAATAGCAGGGGTAATATGCGCTCTCGTCGATGAGGTCATACCGCTTGCGAGGTCCATTGCGATTGTGATGTTCATCTATGGTGGCGGGAAATACGCGTACAGCGCAGACGACCCGGGCGGCAGAAAACAAGGCAAAAACATAGCAATGCACGCGATAATCGGAATGGTAATAGTACAGGCTTCAAAGGCTCTTGTGAGTGCCATAGGCGGTAGCGCACCCTGTTAACTTGCGAATCCTTCCTCGCTGACTTCGTAGCTTCTCACAAACCCCAAGCTGAACTCACCGTCTTCCATTCCGTCTCTGTCGTAGTCCGGAACCTCCCTGAAGTGCTTTAGGGATGTCACGTTCCGGTTGTATAAACCGACATCCTTGTACTCTTGCAGGTATTTTCCGAGGTACATACGGGTCATCATAAAGTCGTTAAACTCCTGTGGGACGTATACGAGTGTGTTGAACTGCGGCATCCTGCAGACGCTTGTGCCAGATATTTCTCTCCAGTTTATGGCGCATGCCATAATGGAGGGAACCCTCCGCTCAGTCAGCCCGATAAGAGGCTGAAC
>CAYXON010000127.1:0-4246 GCA_964467145.1 uncultured archaeon
AACCCCGCAGCCCAGAAAGGCCTCAGAAAATCAGGTATATGCTCCCTGGTTTTCGGAAGAGCATCAACTTCTTTAGAGACTCTTTTGTGCATCATTTATATCAGCGAAGGAGAAATTTAATAATCGATGGAATACGACGCTGTTGTAATAGGTTCAGGCCCAGGGGGTTACGAGTGCGCCCTACAGGTGGCAAAACGAGGCGGCAAAGCAGTCGTCGTCGAAAAAGGGTTAGTTGGAGGTGTTTGCACCAACAGCGGCTGCATACCCACAAAGGCTCTGGCTGCAGCCTGTGAAGTAATTGATACAATCAACAGCGCCAAAGACTTCGGCGTAGTTGCCGAAACCCACACCCCCGACTTTAAGAAACTTTTCAATCGCAGAGACAGAATATCTCAGATTATGCGAAAAGGCGTTGAGAAACTCCTACAAGACGCCAGCGTCGAAGTCATCGCAGGCGAGGCTGAGATAAAGTCCAAAACAGAGGTCATAGTGGGCGGCAGAACACTTGAAGCAAAAAACATCGTGGTCGCCACGGGATCAACCCCGTCTGGGACAAAAAACATAACACTCGACAAAGACTTCGTAATATCAGGCGACGACACAGCACAGTCAAGTGAGGTTCCGAAAGAACTTGTGATAATCGGCGGCGGCTTCATAGGATGTGAGTACGCCTCAATATACTCTGCACTCGGCGCAAAGGTGACGCTCATCGAGGCAATGAAGCGGATACTCCCCACAGAAGACGAGGATGTGTCAGCCGAGCTTGCATCATCGCTTTCCAAAAAAGTCAAGATAATCACTGGCAAACTAGTTGAGTCCGTGGATGCGTGCGCAAAAACCGTCAGGGTCAGCTCAGAAGAGATACTCTGCGACAAAGTCCTTCTCGCAGTAGGAAGAAGTGCTTCGATTCCGAAAGGGCTTGCGGAGCTTGGTGTGAAAATTGAAAAAAACGGGGTCGTTGTAGACAAGAAAATGAAGACAAACATCGTCGGAATCTACGCAGTCGGAGACGTGACACAATACCCCATGCTCGCGCACACCGCTACCGCGGGAGCTGAAGTCGTTGCAACTAACATAATGGGCGGCGATGCCAATGTGGATTATAGTGTCGTGCCGTGGTGCGTTTTCACACACCCTGAGATATCAAGGGTCGGCAAAACCGCTAAAGAATGCGGAAAAGACGCGTTAGTTGGTGTGGCCTATTACGCAGCAAACGGAAAAGCCAGGTGCATAGGCGAGGGCAGAGGATTCTGTAAGGTCGTCGCAGACGGGAAAACAAAAAAGATTCTTGGAGTGCACATCATAGGCGCGCAGGCATCGTCATTGATTGGAGAAGCTGCGCTTTCTGTGAAGCACGAACTTACACTAGATGATGTTATAGAGACTATTCACCCACATCCGACGCTTTGCGAGCTTTTTAAAAGCGCGTGCGAGAACGCGCTCAAGAAAAAGTAGGATTATAATTCTATGTTGCCCCAGATTCTGCCAGAGCTCTGATAAATATTTTCACCAGTCCTCAAGTCCTTGTACACTATCCTGACTCTGGCTTCAAATCTTGTTCCAGACTGCTCAGCCCATCCCGCATTAGTTAGCTCTATTACGCGGGCTTCACCAGCTGGTATCTCCCACGAGTCCTCGCCACCTATTGTCTTGACGCATCCCGCCGCCTGGTACTCGCATGTTTCGTTGAATCTTCCGATTGAGGCTGTGACGTTATAGATTGTGACGTTGCCCCCTACCTGGTTTATCACTCCCAGCTCTAGTTTGCCGTCCTGATGGAGTATGAACTCGTTACCGTTTTGGGGTGCGACACCCCAGAACCCGAAGCTGCCAGGCTCAATAGATTCTCCGAGGCTGAAAAGCCCCCATTGCCACATTACTACGAGTACGACAACCAATGCTACCATGACCCAGCCGTAGGTCATGAGAAACTCGAGAGAGCCCTGCCCCCTAACGCGAGACAACATCGTTTGTTTATTTGTTTTGCCTTTTTTAATATCCATTTTCTTGCTAAGCTCCTGAAAGTTTTTGCTTTATGAAATCTTCTTGTTTTCTGAACGCTTCCTCCTGAGGGTTTTGTTTTGCTGCGTTTTTTGCAGCCTCAACCGCTTCCTCAAGCATGTTCAGGTGGACGAGTATCCTTGATTTTCCAAGCCACGCCCACCCGGTTTTGTCTCCGGCGCGCAGTGCAAGATCATATGAGTGAAATGAATCTTTTACCTTGTTTAGTTCGTATTCTATGTCTGCTTTTTCAACCAGGAAATCTGCTCGTTTGGGTTTTTTGGAACATGCTTTGGTGATGCATTCTAGCGCGTGCTCGTTTTTTCCGGTTTTTGCGTAGAGGTTTGCCTTGTGGTAGTTGGCCCACGCAGACCCTGGCTTTAGCTCGAGCGCGCTGTCAAGGACTTTTTCTGCGTCGGTGTATCTTCCAAGGCGGGTCAGGATTAGTCCGTACATTGTCTCGAGTTCAGGGTCGTCTTTTATTTTTTTTCTGGTCAGTTCTATTTCTTTTAGGAGTGTGTTGTCGTCTTTGCTGATTTTGCTCATTGCAACGAGCTTTGTCATCAGCTCACCGACTTGGTCGCCCATGATAACAGATTAGACTATTTAATTAAAGAATGTGCTGCGCAAACAGCAACTGACGTCATCTGGGGTATGTTGAATTTTCCGGTGTTCAGGACGAGGTCGTATTTGGAAAGGTCTGCGACGTCTATCTCATAGTATTTGAGGTATCGGGTTCTTTCGCTCGCGTCCCTTGCAATTATGTCTTTTTCCGCGTCTTTTGAGGTCTTGTATTTCTCGCCCCTCCCAAGCACTCGCTCAGCCCTTGTGGCAGATGGTGCGATAAGCCATATGCTCAGGTCTGGGTCCAGGAAGTACCTTGAAAGTCTGCCGTCGACGACGCAGTCGTCTTTGGCTAGTTTTTTCTGGCGCTCATCTATTTCAACATCAACTTCAGGGTGTTCTTCAGCGTATTTTGAGAACTCAAGGAGGGTCATGCCATGTTCATCCGCCATGTCCCTCATGAGTTTTCCTGCTGATATGTGGGAGTAACCTAGTTTTTCTGCTAGGGCTTTGGCCAGTGTTGACTTGCCTGATGCTGCTTGGCCGCCAACAGTAATTATCATCTTTTGTTACTCTTACTTGGCCTTTTTCTTTGTTGTCTTTTTTGTCTTGTGTTTTACCTCTGCCTTTGGTGCTGCCTTGGTCTTGGGTTTTTTTGTTGGCTTGGTCTTTGCAGTTTTTCTGGTTATCTTGCCGACGATTACGTTGTCGTACCAGCTGCGTGGCAAGTATTTCTCGAGCGTTAGGTCGCGTTCTATCTCTAGATCCTTGAATTTATCGAATGTGTATTTGACCTCGAATCTTGTCACGTACCGTATTAATGTGTCAAGGCACTGCGGGCATAGTATGCCGGCGTATGGTCTAGCCGGTACTTTAGAGCTTTTTGCCATGCTCTTCATCTTTGTTGCAGTGTCTGTTGCGACGCCAGAAAGTGGTTTCTGACATCTTCCGCACGTTGCATCTTTGGTTTTTTCCCCGCGGTAGTGTGTTGTTGTTTTGCCGCCGGGTGTTCTAACCTTTACCTTCTTCGTTGACCTTGTCCGTTTGCTTGGCTCTACCATTTCTAGTCCTCCTCACGTATTGTGCATTATTTTGTTGAATATCATTGATGATAGGATGCTGCATATAAAATACCAGCCGAACCATCCCAGGTTGTAGCCCAAAAGGGATGCTACCTTCCAGGAGTCCTTGTTTTCATATTCCAGGGTGTAGGATATCCTGTCGCCTTCTAGGGTGTATGCTGATTTTTTTAGGGTTATAAGGGATTCTGGGTTGTTTAAACCTTTTGGGAGCTCGTATTTTTGTTTTGTCCCGTTGTGTGTGGTGTATTCCACAGAAAGGTCTGTGGGTCCGTAGTCTATTTCTCCGTCTGCTTTGAAGCTGGCATTTAGTATTCCTGATGCTTCTCCCTCAATAGAGGGTATATCCCAGATTATTGTTTTAGTGTCTGAGGTATATGTGCCGTTTGGCAAGACTGTTACTGAGCTGTAGTCTGCTTGTGTCGGAAGTGCATCAGCTATTGTGACGTTGTATAGTATGCCGACGACGCCGTATGTTGAGCGCATGAAGCTGAATATTAGGATGATTGGAATCATCGTGAACATCATGGGTTTGAAGCTTGCCTGCATCTGTTCCATGCTCACAGCCATCATGTCTTTCTGGTGTTTTTGCATGGCCTTGA
>CAYXON010000128.1:0-4199 GCA_964467145.1 uncultured archaeon
CGGGTTCGGGGGATACGTGTCCGGGGTAGTTGCAGCCATATATTTC
The DNA here is from genome assembly GCA_964467145.1 of uncultured archaeon. Lineage (GTDB taxonomy): Archaea > Altiarchaeota > Altiarchaeia > IMC4 > SCGC-AAA252-I15 > JAHIYG01. The sequence goes on from CAYXON010000128.1 coordinate 47, forward strand.
GCTTCCCCACCAGTAGGTGGCTGATGTGACGTCGCATGTTGTGCCGCTGGGGTCTGGAACATATTCTTTGCAGGTCATGCAGCAGGGTGCTGTGCCTAGGAAGCTACTTGGTGGGGTGCTGCATTCTCCGCATCCGCAGGGTCGTGATCCTGCGAGAACGCATTTACAACCACATACGTTTGAGCAGGTTTCTTTGAATCCGTCGTTGTCGAGGTCGCATGCTCCGCATGCGTCTTTTACGCCGTCGTTGTCGAGGTCGCAGCAGGCTCCGTCACATATGTCTGGGGTATCACACCAGCTAGTGCTGCAGCATCTCTGGTAGCTGCTGTTGTAGCATGTTCCGTAGCAGCAGGCTTTGCCTGCGCCGCAGTCTCCGTCACCTGTGCATGCGAGGCATTGTTGTGGGTATGTGTCTCCGACTATCTTTTGGCTGCAGTATTGGTTGCTGTCGATTGTAACCCACTCAAATTGGGAGTAGCATTTTGGTGTTGAGCCGCTGCATTCTTCGCCAGATTCTTGTTTGCCGTCGCCGTCGAGATCGCAGCATTGTCCGGTTGTGGTGTATCCGCCTGTTTCCCAGTTTCCGCAGCAGAAGTTATCTTGTGTGCCGTCGTCGTTTGTGTCTGGGTCGTAGCATATGTCGTAGCAGCAGGATTCATTAGTTGTGCAGCAGTTGCTTCCGCAGCATTGTTCGTCGTCATCACAGGTTGTGCCAGCAGGTGATGGATTGCCACAGCATTGTTCGGTTGAGTCGTCGTAGCATGAGGCTGACCTGCAGCAGTTTTCTCCGGATCCGCAGCAGCCGCCGGAGACGCCACTACAACATGGTTCAGAAATTTCGCAGTGTGTTCCGGTGCCGAATCCGCAGCATACGTCGTCGTTTGGGCTCATGCATGTTCCGTCGCAACATCCGTCATCCTTGCTGCAGCATGTTCCGGTTGCCCAGCTGCAGCATTGCTCGTCTGTGCCGCAGCAGCTTCCGCCACTTCCGCAACAGGGTCCGCCGGCAGTGCAGCAGACGTCTGTTCCACCCGTGCAGTTCGCGGACCATGTGCCGCAAATGCTTCCGTAGCAGCAGCTGTCGATTGCCCACCACCCCGCCATTTCGCAGTATGGTCCGCAACCATATGTTGGGTCCCAGTAGGGATTATCAATACAGGGGTACCACCAGCTTTCAGGATAGCTATACATGCACTGGTTCCAAGATTCGCATTCAACATTGACTGGGGGGACGGCGTTTGTGCTTCCGCAGGAGGCACCACCCGCATAAAGCGGGATGATTGACAGAAGGAGTAGTATTGATATTATCTCGATGGGTCTGATCTCGTTTAGAATGCCTTTTTTGCGGATTCTGAACAGTTTATCTAGTTTCATGTTGGCGGCCTCCCAGCAACCTTCATCTGACCGAGCTTACCAACCAGGGATGTGCAGAACTGATTTGCAGGCCGCCCATCCAAAGACATGTTCTTGAGAAGACAGAAACTCGAATCTTTGTTTTTTGCTGAAAGACTGACGGCAACAAATAAATCACTACACTCATCACGTATACCGCCACTAAGGGTGGTACAATATCGAGCATCATCCATCAAGACCGCGTTAAATAAAGTCTTCCAAGGACCTGACAAAGGCTTACCCTCCTCAAGAGGAATCATGGTTGTTGAGATGGTGGTTGCGCGATAGGTCGTTGTTGTTTTTGGTTTTGTGGATGTTGTTTGATAGGTCTTTAGGGTGGTTGTTTTTTGGACGGTTAATATTTCTTGAGGGTTGGTTGATGTCGTTAGACTGTCTGGTGTTGCGATTGTTTCTGGTTGATTGTCTGATTGGTTTAGTGAGTAGTATGCGAGGACGATTATTGCTGTGAGAACGATGACGCTAATTACTGTGTTTTCACGCTTTTTAGAGCCTATGCTAGGGGGTGACAGATATGAAGTGCCTTCTCTACACTGTGAGTGATTCACCATCTACGACCTACGTCTAGTAGTCAAGTAAGATTTAGGCAGAAACCCAATAAATACGGCTTAAAAAAGGGTTTTAGTTTTTTATTTTTATGCTGAGATTACCTTAATATTTTCTCTGGAGAAGTGTTTTTTCTCAGTTGTGTTTTTCGCTAACGACTATTTTTGCAGTGCCTAATCTTGTACTTCCAACCCATACTAGATTTATCTGTTTTTCGGGTGTTGTTATCTGGCTGCCACATGATATCGGAAGTGTCTGGTTTTGCCCGGGCGTGTGTATGTTGACACCTACGAGCGCATAATCAATGTATTCGAGGCTTAGGTTCAATCCACCAACAACAGCTGGGTTGTGGGATAATATGGTTGATTGTGCGTTATAATACTGTTTCAGGGTATTTTGACAGTATCTTTGTCCCTGGTTTTTTTTGTATGCTCCTGAGTCGTTTACTGCGTAGACTAGAACGTATCCTTTGTTGGTTGGCGTCTGCAAGACACCCAGTTCGAGGCCGTGGTAGTAGGCTATGCCGCCTGCTGGTATGTCCGCGTAGTTTGTTTGGTTGGCGTAGTTTATTCTTAGCCTGTATCTGTCTCCGAGGGGGGCTTCAAGTGATATTGTGTGGTCGCCGAATCTGCGCTCACCCAGTGAACCCCCAAGAAGAAGTACGGTGCCGAAGTCCGGGGTTTTCGAGAGTGCGTCCTCGTTGGGTATGTACTGGGCTGATGTGGTGGTTGTTTGTTTTGGTTTTATCTGAAGTATTTTGTCGTCGACGTATAGTTTGTCTGTGAATGTTTCAGTGTCCCATTGTCCGTCTGATGTTTTGTATTTTATCGTGTGGTAGTTGACGCCTTCTAGAGTCTTGATTTCTTTGAGGTAGAATGAGTTGTCGCCAGCGAAGGCGTATTCTCGGAGCTTCAGAGTGAGTGAGAGTGTTGTGGATGTTGTTGAAGTCGTCGTTGAGGTGGTGGATGTTGAGGTCGTGGATGTTGAGGTTGTGAAGAGTTTGGTTGGGTCTTTTATCACGGGTGGTTGGTGGGTTGTTGGCGTGGGTTGTGTGGTTGTGGTTGTTGTCTTGAGGATGTCTGCGTCTGCGCCATAGGGTGTTGGGCCGTTAAGTTGCGGGGGTAGTATGCAGCCGCAAAAGCACGTTAATGCAAGGATTAGGGCTAAAAGCCTCATGTTATTAGAATTGGACTATGAGGTAAAATAGGCCTATGTTTTGCCCATGAATCTTCGGAACATTGGACTCATGTCAGCCATCTGCTCTTTTCTGACGTCCTCGTATAGGCGGTAGATTATGCCAACTGTTAGTAGTATTCCGGTGCCGGATCCTATTGCGCCCATCATGTCAGCTCCTGCTGCGACAAGCCCTACCGCAACCGATGAGATTATTGTGAGGGGGGGTATGTATTTGTCGAGCATTTTTTTGAGTATCCTCCGGTCTGTCCTGAACCCGGGTCTTTGCATTCCGCCTTCGTGTATCTGTTTGGCCATGCTATCGGAGTCAAGGCCTGTGGTCTGACACCAGAACTGGCCGAATAGTACGCACAATCCGCAGAATACTATGATGTAGATGATTAGGTGGAGGAGTACTGATGGGTCGGATAGCATGTATAGTTTGTCTGGCTGTAGTATGCCGTAGAGGTTGCCGAGCGTTATGTGTTTTCCTATGAAGTATATTATGTTCTGGAAGAAGCTCATGTTCTCTGGAAGGACTCCGGAGTCTATGTCGACGCCTACGACACCGGTCCACATTTTAAGGTTCATGAGAAGTGCGGCAGCAAGTATGACTGGGATGTTTGATATGTAGAAGAACCTCAACGGTATCCTGCCGCCCACACCCCGTATCCCACCGTATGAGAGGGGTATTTCTATGCGCATCGCCTCGCAGTATACTACTGTGAAAAACACTATCACCGTCGCCATGAGCGGTGCTATGAGCATGAGGTTCATGTTGCCTGCCATCATTTGGGATATGAAGTTGGGTATGTAGCCTGCGTATGTGAATCCGCCCGCAGCCTTTAGCGGGTTAAGAGAGGCTGTGATTATTGTCTTTGAAACTCCGCCTGCGATGAAAAGAGATATTCCGGAACCTATCCCCCATTTGGAGACTACCTCGTCCATGAACATTAGTATTATCGATCCCATCGCAATCTGAAGTATCGTAAACGCTATAAGGCCCGTGCCCTCAACCATGTTG
>CAYXON010000129.1:0-4179 GCA_964467145.1 uncultured archaeon
ATATCAAAGCCATATTAATGAAATATGTCATGAGCGGGTGTATGGCATTCCCGAAAAATACGCTGTTATGCCACAGGAACCCAAGTGAGTCAAGGTATCCCATGCACGCGCCAATCCCAGCCATCAACTTCACGTCCCCGCCACCCCACTGACCAAGCCAGAAAAGAACGTATGACAGCGTAAAGTAAGTGAGGCCCCAAAGGACTGAGGAGACTATGTATTGGGGCTCAGATGTCAGAAGAGAATGTGCAAGCGCTGATGCGAGTATTATGCCGATTAGCCCAAGGCTTATCCTATCAGGTATCTCGCCTTTTTTCAGGTCTTCGATACTCGCCCACGCAAGGCCAAGTGATGTTATCGCAACTGCCGCTACAGGTAGCATATTCCTAAAAGTATTGGAGGTGGGCTGAATAAATACCCTGACTTAGACGAAGGTCTCAGACACCCATATGCCGAGATAATATGTGAGAACTATGACACATGATGCTATCGTAAGGTGTTCGACTATCACAGGCAGCGGCTTGTTGTTGTCTGAGCGGGCGAGAAAATAACTCAATACTGAAAGAGATGCAAGACCCCAGACTATGCTTACGACAACTGCGTCAGACAGACTAAAAAGCATTAGGGGCACGACGAATGTGAGCGCGAAAAGAAGCTTAGAAAAAAACGTTGATATTGTGGAAACCCATATCTCAAGGGGTGTGTGCTTGTTCTCAGACTCTTCAGATATGTGTATCCCAAGTGCGTCAGAGGCTGCGTCTGCGACGGCAATGGTTATTATGCCGCCAAGCACTGCAAGCTTTGACTGAGTGCCCGAGTAAAGCCCCATCATAAGCCCAAGCGTGGTTATTATGGAGGATGTGAACCCGAAAGACACCCCAGTCTTTAACGATTCCTTCATTATAGGGATAAACACGTTAATGTTAATAAAGTTGGCTTTTTTTTATTGGTTTCCCTATTTCTTCTATGAAGTATTGGGTAGCGCTTATCGTCTTGGTTGTGGCTTCAGCAAGCACCAGCGCATACACTGGTATATGCTTTCTTGACGCGATACTCAACACACTCGACAGCATCTCGGCTTGGGTGAAAAATGTCATGAACCCGACAACAACCACAATAGCCACAACGACAACTATCAAGCCCACGACAACTTCAACAACTTCGCCGACCACAACATCGTCAACGACTTACCCTACCAGTTCATCTACCACAACCACATATTTCACGACAACTACCCTATTCGCCGGTGAGTGCGCGAGTGTTAAGGACTGCCCAGCAACAAGTGTAGTATACAGGTGCAACTTTGACGGGAACGTCGTCAGGGAAACTAGATTCTTCTTCTGCGCAAGCCCAGGCAGTCCAGAGTCAAAGTGCAAGAGCAAACAGAGCCAGTTAGTGGATGACATCTGCAATATCGAGGAGAAATGCGTTGAAGGAACAGACCACTGCGTGGAAGATTAGATAAAAAAAGAGAATTAAAGGGGTAAGTTTTTGGCTTACCCCAGTAGGTGATTTTTTGGCTTAGGACGTTACATGTCCATGCCGCCCATACCCGGTGGCATTCCGCCACCTGGTGGCATTCCGCCCCGTGGCTTTGAGGACGCAATTACATCGTCTATCCTCAATATAAGCTCGGCAGCCTCTGATGCACTCTGTATCGCCTGCGTCTTTATCTTAAGAGGTTCTATGACGCCTTTCGCCCACATATCATCTACCTTGGCTTTGTCAACGAGCACACCGAAGTCTCCCCCGTCCTTTGCCTCGTGCTTGGAGCGGAGTTTTACGAGAGTGTCTATCGCGTCCATGCCTGCGGACTCCGCAAGGGTCCGGGGTATTATCTCTATTGCTTCTGCGAATGCGTTAACAGCTAGCTGTTCCCTGCCGCCGACTGTGTCTGCGTATTTGCGGAGTTTTTGTGCGACTTCCATCTCTGGTGCGCCGCCACCTGCGACAACATATCCTATCTCGAGTGCTGCTGCAACTCCTCCGAGTGCGTCGTTCATTGCGCGCTCGACTTCGTCGATGACGTGCTCCGTTCCGCCGCGGATTAGCACGCTAACCGCTTTCGGGTTCTTGCACCCTCTCACAAACACCATTGCGTCGCCCGATATCTTGACTTCCTCGACGATTTTCGCGATTCCGAGTTCTTCCTTGCTCATGTCCTTTAGGCTTGTGATTACGCTTCCACCTGTTGCTTTGGCGAGCTTGTCCATGTCGGATTTTTTGACTCTTCTTACTGCAAAGATGCCTGCCTTATTCAGGAAGTGTTGGGCTAGGTCATCTATGCCCTTCTGGCAGAATACGACGTTCGCGCCTGTGGCAGCTATTGTGTCCACCATACCCTTCAACATGTTCTCCTCCTGTTGCACAAATGCCTGGAGTTGTTCTGGACTTGTTATGGATATTTCAGCGTCTGTTTCAGTGTCTTTTATCTCGACTGCCGCGTCTATTAGGGCAATTTTAGCGCCTTCTACCTTCTTTGCCATTCCGTTGTGGACGCGCTCTTTGTCGATGATTATTCCTTCAATGAGCTCGGAGGCTGTTGTTAGGCCGCCCTGTTTTTTTTCGACTTGTATGTTGTCGAGGTCCACTGTTACTTTGTCGCCGTCTTTTTCCGCGACCTGTGTTATCGCGTCTACTGCGATTTTTGAAAGTAGTTCCTTGCTTGCTTCAGCGCCTTTGCCGGTCATGGCGGTGTTTGCTATTTCCTCAAGGAGCTTTTTGTCTTTGACTGATATTTTTTTAGCTGTTGTGTTGAGTATCTCAAGTGCTTTTGTGGCAGCAATCCTGTAGCCGCGCGATATTATCGTCGGGTGTATTCCCTGGTCAAGTAGTCCCTCAGCCTTTGAGAGTAGTTCTCCTGTGAGCACGACTGCTGTTGTTGTGCCGTCGCCCACTTCGTCGTCCTGTGTCTTTGCGACTTCGATTACCATCTTCGCCGCTGGGTGTTCGACATTCATCTCCTTGACAATTGTGGCTCCATCATTTGTTATGACTATGTCGCCTAAGTCGTCAACTAGCATCTTGTCCATTCCCCTTGGGCCTAGTGTGCTCCTTACTGCCTCGGCAATTGCCTTGGCTGCCATGATATTGTTCCGCTGAGCGTCTTTACCTTTCGTCCTAAATGCCCCCTCGGGCAAAATAAATATTGGTTGTTGTTGCATGTCATTCACCTTTTTTTAGTGTTAAAAAAATGTGGAATAGTTTATAGGTTTGTTTGTATATAAAAATGGGTGGTTTTTGGCTATAGTGGCTATTTTGACAGGTTTTTGAAGAGTTCCTTCGCGGACTTTATCTCAGAAAGCTCTTTTGGCCGCATTATAGAAACGGATGATTTTACCCTTCTTTCGCTAATGCATAACGTGTAGCCGCCAAGAATCTCTGAGACCCCCTCAAGCATTTGGAGTTTATCCTCGAGTCTGCGCCAATCGTTTGAGACGACCGAAAATATGCGCTTGTTTCTTGCTGAGACCATGTCGAATGGGGCGTTTGTGAAGGTTGTCTTAAAGCCGAGGTTTTCAAGCTCTCCCCTAACGATCATTTTGAAGTCTGTGACGTTGGGGCTTGGGTGCGTGGTTGGCTCGGACTCAGAAGTATGTGATAGCCTGAAATCAGAATCTATGATTCCCGCACCAAATATGTTGGAGAGCCTCTCGAATACTTCAAGGCAGACATTACCTGTCGCCTCATACCGGTATATTGACTGCTTTGAGATACCCAACTCCCTTGCAAGGGACTCCTGAGTGTATCCGAGTTTTCTTCGGGCGTCAGCGAGCATTTCCCCGTCTACGCGCACGCAATAATTTCCGCGTTTAGAATATGTCGCGGGGTGCCCGTCGTTAACTATGACCTCAAGAGTTTTGGGGTTGAATACAGATACTCCGTAGCGATCGTATACGACGCCGTCTGATAGGTCGCTCGTCTTCATCCGCTCAGAGACAACAAGTGGTGTGGCACCAAGTATGGATGATACTGTCTTGAGCTCATCAGCTCTGAGCCGTGAAAGTCCTTCTATGTTCGCGAGGACTTTGACAAGCAGCAGCAGGTCTTCCCGTTTGGCGATTAGGTCAAAACTTGAACGCGACCCTATGCAGTCAACCACCTTAAACCCCGCTGACTCTAAAATCTCCGCCAGGGAGCTTACCAGTCCGCCCTTTATCATGTCTTTACTTGATGAAT
>CAYXON010000130.1:0-4124 GCA_964467145.1 uncultured archaeon
AAAAAGTGCCTGAACTTCGATTACCCTAAAGATAAATACGAAATCATAATAGGATCAGAAGACAACATAGTCCACATTCTAAAACACCCACCACACAAGGTGTGGAGATACCAAACCCAAGGAGACATATCAGCAACACCCGCAATATACGCGTCAACAGTATTCGTCGGCTCAGCAGACGATAAACTCTACAGACTCTCAATAGGAAGCATAGGAGAAGGCATCACAAGAAGGGTCAAAAACGAGTCAGGATACTGGATAACTGAAACAATAAGCACCACAAGCCTCCTGCACGGAATGAACTACACAACACAAAACGATATACTCTCATCCGCCGCAGTAGACTACTTAGCTGATGGCATGCCACTCACAATAGCATTCGGCTCAAACGACAAGACACTATACATAATATACTCAAACGGCACCACATACAAAAAATACAGCGTCAACGACAAGATAGAATCATCACCAGCCCTATGCGACCTAGACGGCGACGGACAGAAAGAGATAATATTCGGGGTAAACGACGGGAGCATATTCATACTGAACATCAACGGAACCTCGGTTTTCCACTACACAACAGGTGGGCCAGTAAAATCATCACCCGCATTATCAGACCTTACAGGCGACGGAACAGTAGAGTTCCTAATCGGCTCAGACGACGGAAGAATATACGCTTTCGGCGACCTAAGAACCTCAGAGATAGAAAAAGCCGACAGAATATACGAAAAAGCCATAAAATACTACGTCGTAGGAGAAATCAACGAATCAAGAAGATACGTCGAATCAGCACGGAGAATATACTCCAACCAAAACCACATGGACGGAGTGATAAGATGCGACAACTTCATCCAAGAGGTCAAAGCAAACAACCTATACTATGAAGCTAAGAGACTATACAACGAGAAAGACCTAAGAAACGCCTCAGAGACAGTTGCCAAAGCCATAGAGATATACAGCCAAATAAACGAAAAGATAGCAAAAGCAGAAAGCGAGACATTATACCGACTCATAGAGGCGGACACATACTACCTTGAAGCCCAATACTTCCGCGACATCGAACAATACGACAACGCATCAATATACGCAAACGCAGCCAACAAATTCTATGCGAGCATAAACAACACTGAAGGCATCTCAAAAACCGAAAGACTAGCCCAGATATTCAAAAGAGAAGGAAAGGCGGAAAATTACATCGAAGACGCCCTAAAGGCAAAACAAGAAAAGAAATACGGCCAAGCCGGAGCATACCTCGAATACGCAAGACTAGCATACGAGCTATCCCTAAACTACGAAGAAGTCGACAAAACTGAAAAACTGATAAAAACCGTCGAAGCCGAAAGCTTATACGAAACAGCATTACAACAATACAACCGGACAGAATACGAACTCGCAAAAGACACACTCGAAGAAGCGATAAAAATCATCGAAGACATAAACAACACGGAAGCAGACAACATAAAAAGACTTTACAACAAGACAACCACAGTAATAGAGGCCAAAAAAGAGCAGGAAGAAGCCGACAGATATTATTTTTCAGCATACTATGAGCTCTCAATCCAGCACGCGACAAACGCGATGACACTTTACAAGAGGGCGGACAACGAAGACGGATACAACCAAAGCCAACAGACATACGCGAAGGCTGATGAAGCGCTCAAAAAACTGGAAGGCGAAAAAACAGGGGGGGTAATATCCGAAGACAACATAGCAGCAGCGATAATACTGGCACTATTAGCAGTCATAGCCTGGCAGACCAGGGCTAAAAGAGAGAAGAAAAAAAGAGAACAACAAATACTGCAAATACCCAAGGTACAAAGGAGAAATATACACAGGTTCGGACACAAGGTAGTGCTAATCCCAAAAAAACAAGAAGAACAAAAAAGCAGTCAAAACAATGAAGCACCCCACAAAAAACAAGAGGAACAAACCCAGAAAACACAAACAAAAAAACTAAAAGACATGATACAAAAAATCCTACACAAGCGAAAAAGACCGAATGTCATACTCGTGCCAAGACCAGGCAGATACGAGGAAGACTAAAAAAAAGAAGAATCAATGCTCCAAACCGCCATACGGACGCATTCTGACATACCCGCAGCAAAGACACTTCAACTCAACACGCCTATTCTTAGGCTCAAGCCTGCACCGCATATTAGCTGACGTAAAATAGGAAAAACACTTCCTGCAATACCTCCGCCTGAGATCAGCAGGAACCGGGACATTACACCTGACGCCAATCCCATGAGCAAGCCTAACAAGCTCAGACGCAGACGCAACATCACCGCCACATACTGACTGCGCCCTGTCAAAGAGTATCCTAATACGCTCCACCGCAAGACCGCGCACCTTATCCTTGTCACGCACCATAATGGATTATTTAAGGGAATACCGGAAGATAATTTACAATATGACCAGTAAAATAGCTGAAACCAGCCCTAAAATAGCAAGTCCAACCGAAAGCGAACTGCCAAACCCCATAAGCGACCTCGGCAGAGCAATGGAAAAGCAAAATCTAATGGGCGTCGACGAAGTAAGATACAGCATAGACAGAGTCAAACAGGTATTCGGATGAAAAAGGAAAAACCACTCCCAGACAAAAAAGTCGAGGAACTACTCAGAAAATACGGGCCAAGAATCAAGAGAATACCATTCACCATAGACGGGATACCAACAGACGAAGAGAGAAACCTGACAAAAGACATCTGGAACTCGCTGGACGCTGAAACCAAGAAAAAAATATTAGACAAGACAAGAAATGTGATAGCCTCAGAAAGAAAAATAAAACCTGAAAAAATCCCGGAACAAACCCCCTACTCGATGAGACTCACACACAGGTTCCTCCAGCTTGAGGCAAAAAAACACTAAGTCAGACTCCTACACCCGCGCCTCGTAAGAACAAGAGTATTCTCAAACCTTGCCCCGAACATCCCAGGCAGATAGACCCCTGGCTCCACAGTAAATACCATACCTGGCTCAAGCACCGTCTTTGACTCAGGCCCAAAACTCGGATACTCATGAATCTCAAGACCAACACCATGGCCGCTCCTGTGATAAAGCTTGTAACCCGCCTCAGACAACCGAACATCCACAAAATCATGCACAGCCGACGCCTTAACCCCAGGCCTGATAAAATCAACCGCACAATCATAGACATCCCTAACAACCTCCAACACCTCCCTCTGCGCCTTGGAAGGCACGCCAACGACAAGAGTCCGGGTCATGTCAGAGTGATAACCCCTAAAAACAGCACCCAAATCAACAACGACAGTACCATTACCAATACGCCTTCTAGAAGCCTTAGCATGTATGTCAGCGCTACCACGCCCAGAAGCCAAAAGCATACCCTCACCAAATGCGGGAGCCTCAGATCCCCGCCGATACAGGTGCGCCTGGATTTCAGCAACAGCATCAAGCTCCCTAACACCTCGCCCAACAACCTCCCGAGCCTTCCACATACCCTGCCGAGCTATTGATGACGACTTCCCAATCAAATCAAGCTCATACTTGGTCTTGACCTGGCGCGCACACTTCAGAAGATCAGACACAACAACCCTCTTACCAGAAACCTTAGAAAGCTGAGGCTTAAGTGACAACTCCGAAACGCCAATTGACCTGGACCTAAGACCCCTCAGAGTCCGCCTAACATCATCATTATCATGAACCCTAACTTCCAGAGGATAACCAGAGACAGAGTAAGTACTTTTGTAAAGCTCATAATAGACGTCCTTAACCCACAAAACAGCTAAACCATTAGTTACAAGAAGTCTGCCAGTGTCATGAGACGTAAGATAAGCCAAATCCACACCCTCACTAACATAGAACGCGCTAACCCCGAACCTACCCATCAAATCACGCACACGACCAAGCCGAATTCGAAGCTCACCGCACAAACCCATAACAAATATATAGCAAGGAATACAAAAAAACCAGCGTTTTTATACCCAAGAGTACATAATGAAACACACTAAGTTATATTTTTTAGGTGTTTCTATGAAACCACTAGACGCATTACACGATTTGCTGGACAACCCGGTTCTCGTAAGACTGAAAAACGGGATGGAGCTACACGGAAAACTGAAAGCCTTTGACATACACATAAACCTAGTGCTCGAAGACGCTGA
>CAYXON010000131.1:0-4105 GCA_964467145.1 uncultured archaeon
GTTCAACACCCTTTTCCTTCGCATACTTTAGTATCTCATACATGTGGTTTATGTCTGCGTGTACTCCCACATCTGAGCAGAGCCCCATAAGGTGCAGCGCCCCACCTGTTTTTTTGCAGTTTTCTATCGCGTCATTGAGTGCTTTTGAGTCAAAAAATGATTCGTCTGCTATTGCCTTGTCTATTTTGACTATTGAGGATGGCTCCATTATCCCGCGTATTGTGCTGTGTCCAGCCTCGGAGTTTCCGAATACCCCGTCTCTAAGTCCTACGGATTGTCCGTCTGTTCTTACGAGCACGCACCCGAACTCGTCAATCAGGGCTTCTATGTTTGGTGTGCCTCCTTGCTCTCCTGCTGTTATTACTGCGTTAGCTGCATTTACTGGGTTAAAACCCATCCCATCTGTTACAAGCAGAACTACTGGTCCAATGTCTTGTTTGCCTTTGCTTTTAGCCTCTTTAGGGCTGCCCACTTGTTTGAGCTCCATATCCCTTATCTCGGGCGTAACAATCTCAGTGACTGTTCCTGTCTTAGACTTTGGGTGTCTCATTTTGGGTTCAGGCATCATTATTTATCCGAATGACTCGCTTAAGAATAACGGCGTTAACGCTAAAAACGGGTGTAACCGCTTGTTATACTATATAAACTTCAGCAGGTAATATTTACTATTATTTTGTGCGGTTGGGGGCGGTTGATTACGTTAAAAATGAACTCCAACGAGTATAAACGACTGTACGACAAGCTGAACACCAGGCAGGACATCAAGAAGGTCTCAAGGGAAGAGGGGCTTGATGAGGGGCTTCTGATGGTTATACTCTCTCAGAAGATAGTCCGGGAAACGAAAAAATACTACTATGAGATAAAAAACAACGCAAACAAACTGCTTGGCGAGTGGATACATGGCAGAAGATTCACAGACATCGCCAAAAAAGAGGGTTTCCCTCCAGTCTTGACAGCGTCCCTCATGTTGCAGCACACTGGAATATCTAAAAAGCAGTTCAAAAACTACATAAACAACCCGCAATCCATAGAGGATAAACGGCTTCGGCTCGAACTTTCCGAGGCTGTTAATGAGGAGCTGATATACTCGCCTGAGGGCACGCGCATACAGCATGGCAGGGGCAAGGACGTCGAATGGTCTGTCAAGAAATGGCTTGACTCAAAGAGGATAAAATACACTACCGAATATGACGCCAAAAAAACAGCCCACACAAAGACTCCCGATTTTAGGCTTGAAAACCCGATGAAGGTCGGCAGCAAGTGGGTTAACTGGATAGAGTGCAAGGGAAGCTTCGGCGACGAGCAGGAATACAAACGCGACCTCAGAAAGCAGCTGAGCCACTACGTCAACCTTTTTGGGCAAGGGATAGTCATCTACTGGTATGGTTTTATAGACGATATGCCAAATCATCTAAGAGATGAGAATATCCTAATCTTCGATCGTAAATTCATAGAAAATGATTGAGGACATGCTACTTTGGAATTTGGGGCTGATAATATTGGCTGCCACAGTCCTAGCTCACCTATTCAAACTACTCAAGCAGCCCCTAATACCTGCCTATATCTTCGCAGGCATAATCATAGGCCCCCTTGGCTTTAAGATAATCACAAACACCGACGTCATACGAAACATTTCAGAGCTGGGGATAGCATTTCTGCTTTTCATAGTCGGTCTTGAACTCGACCTAAGAAGGCTTAGGGACGTTGGGGTCGTGTCTGCTGCAACAGCCCTTATATCTGCTGCAGCGGTATTCGGCATCGGCGCCGCAGCCGCTTTTACGCAGGGATTTTCAGGTATTGAGGCAGTATACATAGGTTTGGCACTTACCCTCAGCTCGACCATGATAGTCATCAAGGTACTATCTGACAAAAACGAGCTTGAGACACTGCACGGCAGGATAATACTCGGCATCCTACTGATACAGGACGTCATAGCAATAATGGCGATGTCGATTCTAACAAGACTAAATGATTTCTCAATCACCTCGGTTATCCAGTCTGTGATATGGGGTATTGGACTTTTCTCAATAGCCATAGTCATGAGCAAGTACGTCATACCCACGATATTCAAGATGATATCAAAGTCGCATGAGCTAATGTTTCTAACCGCTCTTTCATTCTTCTTCCTTTTCGCCAGGATGAGTGAACTAGCCGGGTTTTCCGTCGCAATAGGCGCATTCATAGCGGGCATGTCCCTTGCTACATTCCCCTACAACCTCGAGATTGTAGGTAAAGTAAGGAGCCTAAGGGACTTTTTCGCCATAATATTCTTCGTATCCCTTGGGATGGAAATATTCGTCGCAGACATGGCCAAGATACTTTACTCAACCCTAATATTCCTTTTCATAGTTGTAGCAGTCAAGCCCGTGATAATGATGTTCATAACATCACTCATGGGATACGGACGACGCGTCTCTTTTTTGACCGGCATATCCCTGTTACAGGTGAGTGAGTTCTCCCTAATAATCGCAATGCAGGGGCTCATAATCAACGTCATCTCGCAGGATATATTCTCGACAATAGCGTTGGTCGCGCTTTTGAGCATAACCCTCACATCATACACCATAAAATACGACAACAGCATATACCATATGTTCTCTGAGAAACTGATTATATTTGACAAGTTCTCAAAAATTGAAAAAGCCCTTGACCACGGCGTAAAGGAGCCTGAGGAGAGGCACACCATAATCTGCGGCTGCCACAGGATGGGGTATGGGATAGCGAAAACCCTCGAAAAGCTCAAAAAAGACTTCGTAATAGTGGATTTCAACCCTGAGCGCATCAAGGCCCTCATCAGGGATGGTATGCCGAGCATATACGGGGACATCGGCGACATAGACGTACTCGACAAACTACACCTGTCCAAAGCAGACCTAGTCATATCAACAATATCAAACGATGAAGACAACATGCTTCTGATAAGCGAGACCAAACACCAAAACCACGGTGCCCCAGTCATAGTGACTGCTGAAAATGTGAGAGAAGCGCTTGAACTATATGATTACGGGGCAGACTACGTCATAGTACCAAGGATGCTCTCTGGCGCGATGGTCTCAGAGATAGTCCACGGGTACCTGAATGACCTCCACAAACTCGACAGGCTAAAGGAGAAGCACATAGAAGAACTTCTTAAAATGGAACATGATGCGACACTAAGCAGGTACGAGTTCTCGTTTGTGACCTCAATAGAGGAGAAACTCCATGAAGGCCACATACTAAAAAGATTCAATGGCCGCGGCAAAACAAAGGATAAGGATTAGAAGAGCCTACGAACTGCTTTCTGGCGAATACGGGCCCATGGGTTGGTGGCCAATCAAATCAAAAAAATCAGGACCTATGGGGTACCACCCTAAAAACTTCACGCTACCCTCAACACCCTCTCAGGTGTTTGAGGTCTGCGTCGGCGCCATACTCACCCAGAACACCTCCTGGAAGAACGTCGAAAAAGCAGTGGAGAAGATTCATCAGCTGAAGGCCATGTCTGCTGACGGGATTACTCGCCTATCAGAGTCGGAGCTGTCTGACGCGATAAGGTGCTGCGGATACTACAACCAAAAAACCATAAAACTGAGAAAATATGCAGTATTCCATAAAAGCCTACGCGGCAAAAAACCCTCAAGAGACGCTCTTTTGGGGGTTTGGGGGGTCGGTCCCGAGACTGCAGACTCGATACTGCTTTACGCCTATCATGTCCCATCATTTGTGGTTGACGCATACACCAAAAGGATAATGTCACGGGTGGGCGTTCTCAAAGGCGACCAAGACTACGATGATGTGAAGAAACTCTTTGAGGATAGTCTGCCCCGCAACCACATGGTCTACAACGAGTTCCACGCGCTACTAGTCGAACATGCTAAAAGGCACTGCCAGACAAAACCAGATTGCGTCGGATGCTGCATCAAAAAAATGTGCAACTTCAAACTTCTCTGAGGCATCTTTGAATGACTTCAGGGGTTGCTATCTCGCTGCAGTAGCTTGGTTCCTTTTTTTCTTTTGCTATCTGTGCCAGGCAGTCATCGTGTTCGCTAAGTGTCTTTATTGTCCTGCATATCTGTGGGTCCAGTTTTTTTATTGCTATGGCTTTTTTGCAGCCGTCAACAAGTAT
>CAYXON010000132.1:0-4025 GCA_964467145.1 uncultured archaeon
CCTACCGACGCCCCTGCCAGTTTTCCCAACTTTCTCAACTGCATCTCCAGCCTTCTTTGCTAATTTACTAGCGTTCTTTGCGTCTTTGATTGCTGTTGCACTTGCTTTCTTCGCGAATTTACTTGCTTTCTTCAGGCTTTCCCCACCCCCTTTGAGAGCCTTTTTAGTCGCCTTGCCAATTCCTTTCCCAGTTTGTTTGCCAAGTTGTTCCCCTATCTTCGGAAGTTGTTTTGAGCCTGCCTTAAGGGCTATTCCCGCACCTTTCATGGCGGCGCCTGCTGCAATCATTGGAACCCCCACTATCGCACCGACTAATGTTCCGCTTGCTGCAGTACCTGCCTTGATTGTTGCGTCGCCGCCTTTGTCGAGTCCTTCGCCTGCTGCGGTTCCGACACCTTTGGCTGCTTCGCCTGCGGCTTTTCCTGCGGCACCCCCTAGTTTAGCTCCCCCGCTTCCCATGTCTCCGCCGTCTGTTCCTGCTGAGCCGAGTGTATCTTTTAGTTTTCCAGCTATTGCTTCGACGCGTTTGTTTCCTCTGCCGAAGGTCGTCAGTTGTTTGACTGCTACCATGGCGCCTGCTGTGATGAGAGATTCAGGGCTTTTGGATTTCATCATCTGGCCTGCAGCGGTCAATGCCACACCCCCCTTCCCCTTCATTAACATGCCTGCGCTTGCGAGCATGGTGCCCATTGTTTCAAGGGCTCCGGTTAGCATCAGTGGCGATATGATTATCATGCACATGAAGCCCAGTCCTATTAGAGTTCCTGATCCAGCGTCTATGTCATCTGCTGTGTCGAGGTTGCTCAGAAGAAGGCCTGCGACAATTATCCACATTGCCATGGCGACTGGCGTGAACGCCCAGGTTATGCTGTATTTGAGCATCTTTCTGCCGACGCTTTTGGTGAAGTCCATCATGTACAGTAGTATGCTGACTGGCATTAGGCAGCTCATGAGTATCACCACCACGTGTCTTATTGCAATCATGCATATTGCGAGAGTGCTGACTATGTTTGCGCAACAGTATATGATGAGGTTCTTGTCGGCTTTGTCGAGTGAGCTGAATACTGACCCTAGTGTCTCAGAGAACTGGCTGTCGCCGACTACTGTTTTGTATGTTCCGATAACGGGTGAGCCACCCATTTGACCGCCGAGAAGGCTTATCGTCAGTTGGTGGGTTATGTTTATTATTATCTGGTATATGTGGGGGGAAAGTGGTATTATTATTACTGCGAGAATGAGGTTTTGTAGCTGGCTTTTTGCAGCAGCCCTTTCTCCGGGGTTTGTTGAGGCGAAAATAAGCTTTATCGCAGTGAAAAGTATCGCGAACATGACAATCGGCATTATAACCCACATCAGGACGCCCGCCATCTGGAGGTAGTTTCCGGTGTTTACGTCAGGTCTGTTAAATTTCTCATTTGTTAAAAGGGTCACCATTATTGAAATCCAGTAGTATACGAGTTTGTTAACTCCGTTGATGAACCAGAGTATCACGTCGTCGAGTAGCTTAATTAAAAATGATGCGTTCGCCCCTTCGTCGTCTGCTGCTTTTGCGGCGCCAGATAGTATAAACCCTACTAAAACCAGAAAGGCAAACCCCTTCATGAACTGTTGTTTATCCATCTCCTAGCTGCAAAAAATTAACCTCAAATAACCCCTCAAACACATTAGTAATATTGTTTTTGAAAGCTATATATACTGCCTAAAAAACGTTTAATCAGCTATTTTTTGGGGGTTTGGTTTTTTTTTACCTTACTCCCTGGCTGCAGTGCTGTGGGTCTTTTGTTGTTTTTCCTGGTTCAAGATATTCTGCGCAGTCGTTGTCGCTTGAGCAGCCTACCTCGCCTATGCCTGCCTTGTATTCTGTTATGTCTTCTGTGGGGCAGGTGATTTGTCTGTCATTGCATCTCATGCTTTTCTTGTCCCTGCAGCATCCGCCTATGTTTATGTCTGTCATCATGCAGCATCTTGAAGACCCGCCGCCATCTGCTTTTATGCAGTCAAGTCCTTCTATGCAATCGTCTCTTGAGGAGCATATTTCGTGTATGTTCTTTTTCTCGCATTCAGGGTCACCCGGTCTTGTGTCGAGGCACTGGGGGACTGTGTCAGGTATAATCTCCTCATCAGTAAGCATGTAGTTTATCTCTGGAGTTATCTTGAACACGTTCACCCAGACGCTGTCTATGTTGAATTGTCTGTAGTATCTGAGGTCGTAGTTGAAGCACTCGTTTATGCATGCTAGTGTGTCATAGATTTTGTCGTATCCAGTGCATTCCGCGCATGGGTCGTGTTGTTTGCTTGATGGTCTGTCAAAGTCGTCCCTTGTGCCGCCTTCAATGCAGCCTCCCTCACCCTCATATGCGCAGTAGCCTGGTCTTGTGCCCTTGAAGAAGTATGTCATATCTTCTGTCAGGTTCGTGTAGTTCATCTTCCAGTATCTGTCACGTACTAGGTCAATGTCCCATAGTCTGTAAGGTTGGTTGCCGTAGTAGTCGTATGTCCCTGTTATCATGTTGTATATGCCGAGGTCGTCGTTTAGGTCCTCACCATCCTCGCCCCTGCTGTGCGGGTACCCGTAGTATTCTATCTCGCCCGTGTCCTCATTCACTTTGTCGAAGTAGTAAAATGTGGCGTTCTGGGTATCATACACTTCTATTCCCGCCCCTTTTGGGCCGCAGCTGTTTGGGACGGCTTGTCCTGTCGCCCTGTTTGCTGCGTAGCATCTCCAGCCGGTGTACTGTCCCTCATTTGAGCCGAGCGAGCCTGACGACAAGCCCTCGCACTCACTTATTGGTCGGTCTTTCCAGGTTAGGTATTTGCACTGGCTCTGGTCGCAGGTTATTGTATCAGACCATGTTGGGTCATCACAGGTCATCCCGTCAAAACACACTCCAGGACATGGGCATGTTCCCAGGTAGCACATACTCTCGGTGCATGTTATCGTCGGAGCTGATGTGATCAAGTTTGTGTATGTGCAACCCGGGCAGGGTTCGCAAAGGCATGTGCCTGCTGCAAGTGTTCTCTTTTGGCATCCGTACCACTTACAACTCCACTCTACCTCTGTTTCTTCTGCGCATGGCATCACCCACACTTCCCAGTTTAGGTTCTCATCCCATGGGTTGGGGTCGTATATGTTCATCCAGTAGGGTGGGAACTTCCACCTGCTCTCCTTTATGAAGTATGCGTCGATTTTCGTCTCAATTGACTCTATGGAGTTCTTAACGACTGAGAAGTCTGGTATCCCGCTCTCATAGTCTTTTTTGTTGTCCCATACATTGTCGTATCTCCAGTATCTCGGGTTTGCCAACGAAGTTATCTCGTCCATGTCGTTGTAGCCGTAGTAGTCCGCCTTCTCGTAGTCGTACCCGCATTCTTTCCCGTATTTTGCGGCTATGGCTGAGCCGAGGCTGCAGGCGATGTCCCCCATCGCGCATTTGTCGCATCCCCAAAGCCTCTCTGTGGCGTCCCGGTTCCAGGCGTCAAGTGCGGTTATGCTGTCCTTATCTACCCTTGTCGTTATATCTGGCGATGCAAGACCTGTGAATAATGTTAGTATACATAATGTTAGGAGCGAGTATCTTATTTTGTTTTCTTGTTTGTCCATCTTTTTTAGTCGTAGTACATTTTTCCGGTGTTCGCTGCAAGTCGACCCATCCAGAATGATGCTATGTATTTCCCTGGTTCGTCATAGTATTTTCCGGCGTCAACCATTATATACTCGCAGTCTTGGTATGCTCCATCGCTTATCATTCCCTCGTAATCTGGGGTGTCTCCTAAAATGTCTTTATCTACCCCTGCAAGTTCCTTGTTTTTGCATATGTTTTTTGATACGAGCCCCCTAATATCGCATGCCCTTGTAAGTATGAATTTTTTTTCGTATCGGTCGGTGGGTAGGGAATTGACTTTTGCGACATTGTCCACGTAGTCGCTGTCGTCTACGCCTATTATTACGTATTCGTTTCCGACAACCACATATGATGTGTAGTCGTCTATATCCCCTGTTTTTATCTGCATGAGTCTGGTCAATC
>CAYXON010000133.1:0-4009 GCA_964467145.1 uncultured archaeon
AAGAGTGTGGGTCCTGGTGTATTGAGACATTCAGGACTGACGGGTCACTATAGAATGTGCCCATTGTGCCGTTTGGTGCGTGGGCGTCCCAGTCGAACAGAAAGACTTTCTTGACCTTGTGTTTGGCCTGCAGGTACCGTATCGCTATTGATACGTTATCGAAGTAGCAGAATCCTGTCGCCTGGTTCTGTGATGCGTGGTGTCCTGGGGGCCTGACGAGTGCGAAGCAGTTGTCGAGTTTGCCGGTCCAGACCGCTTCTGCTGCTGCGATGTCTCCTCCTGCAGATAGTCTTGCGACGTCGTATGTGTGGTCGCAGACGTATGTGTCAGAGTCTATTACTGAGAATCTGCCCATTCCTTTTTCGCTTAAGCATTTTATGTAGTTCACGTGTTCTGGCGAGTGTACGCGGGTTATGTCCTCAACTGACGCTGGCTCTGGTTTTATCGTCTCGACAAGGTCTAGGAGGTTTGTCCTGTGGAAGTGTTCCATAGTCACCTTAAGCCGCTCAGGGCATTCCGGGTGGTGTTCCACCTGCCTGTGCAGGAGGTACCGGTCGTCGAAAACAATTCCAGTCTTCATTTTAAGTCTATTAGTAGGGTGTCTATTTGTATGTCTTCTGTGGGTTCTATCCTGAAGCCCTTGATTTTGGCGAGGTGCTTCATGGCTGCGTTCTCTTTTATCACAGTCGCATAGACTCGTTCAAGGTTTTTTACCTTTGCGACTTGGAGTATTTTGTCCACGAGTATTGAGCCAAGTCCCTTATTCTGCCAGCTGTCTGTGACGACTACTGAGAACTCAGCATGGTATTCTTCGCCTGGATCGAACATCAGCCTGCACATGCCGACCAGTCCGTTTTCGTGTTCTGCGACAAAGACTATCTCGCGGTCGTAGTCTGTGTGGCAATATCTAACAAGCATCTCGTGTGAGATGTCTTTTATCGCGTGGAAGAACCTGAAGTGCATTGTGCGCTCTGAGAAGGATTGGAACAGTTTTTTGACTCCTGGCTCGTCCTCAGGTTTTATCGGCCGTATCAGTACTTTGCCGCCTTTTAGGTTGTGTTCTTCTATAAATTCCCGGGGATATGGGACTATGCATAGGTGCTCGTGTTTTTTTGCTTTGTTTTCTGGGTCAAGGACTATTCTCGCATCAAGTGCCATCACGCGGTCAGGTGTTGCGAGTAGCGGGTTTATGTCAACCTCGATTATCTGGGGGTAGTCTATTATCATTTGGCTGAAGTTGATTATCGCCTTTTCAATCTCAATAAGGTCTGCGGGTTGCCGGTCTCGTGAGCCCTTCTTTAGTAGAGTGTACGCTTTGGTGTCCTCCATTATCCTTCTTGCAAGTGTCTGGTTTAGTGGGGGAAGCCCTATGCTTCTGTCACGTACGACCTCAACTAGTGTTCCGCCCGCGCCAAACACTATGACTTGCCCGAATACCTCATCCCGTTTGGAGCCCAAAAGCAGCTCGAACCCCCGGTCTTCTATCATGGGCATCACAGATACGCCGCGTATTACTGCGTTGGGGTTGTAGTTTTGCGCATTTTTTATTATTCTATCAAATGATTTTATGACTTCATCGTCGCCGTATATGCTGAGTATCACGCCTCCGGCGTCTGTTTTGTGTGTTATCTGGGGTGAATCTATTTTTAGGACAACTGGGTAGCCCATTTCGTTGGCGTGTTTTACGGCTTCATCACTTGTTTTGGCAAGTAGTGCGTGATTTGTTGTTATACCATATTCCTTTAGGAACTCTTTGGATTCTCGCTCAGATAGGACATAGTGTTTCTGCTCCATGTTTTCGGCGATTATTTTGTTGAGTTTCTCCTTGTCAGGTGATATTCCCTTGGTTAGCTCCTCTGGGGTTTCGTGAAGAAGCTCGAGGTTTCTGAGGTAGTTGTATCCACTTATCAGGGGGACTACTGCTTTTTCAGGCGTCGTGTATACTGGTATCCCCTTCTCTCGCAAGTATTTTCTTGCAGCACGTACTGTTTTACCGCCCATCCAACAGGCTGTTATTGGTTTCTTTGAGCCCTCCCACGTTTTTGTCACTGCTTGCGCCACTGCCATCACGTCTGTGCCAGACTGGGGGGTCAACATCACTATTATGCTGTCGACATCCTTGGATTTTATGCATTCTAAAAGCGCCGCAGAGTATCTGTCCGGGCCTGCATCTCCTAGAACGTCAAGCGGGTTTCCTTTGCTCCAAGCAGGGGGCAGGACATTGTTGAGTCGTTCAACACATTCTTTGCTGATGTTTGCGAGCGCGCCGTTCAGCTCTATTATCTTGTCTGTTGCCATGACGCCCGGACCTCCAGCGTTTGTTATGACTGCGATATTAGGGCCATTTGGTAGTGGGCCTTTGGCGAGTTTTTCAGATATGTCGAATAGTTCGTCTATCTCCGTCACTCTGACGATGCCTGCCCGTTTGAAGGCTGCTGTGTAGACGTCGTCGGATCCTGCTATTGCTCCGGTGTGTGAGACGACCGCTTTTCTGCCTTCCTCAAACCTTCCGGATTTTACTATGACAATCGGTTTTTGTTTTGCGAATCCGCTTGCTGCACTCATAAATTTTTTTGCATTTTTTATTGACTCCATGTAGATTACGATACTTGTAGTCTTGGGGTCTCGTCCGAAAAAGTCTATGAGGTCGCCGTAGTCAACATCAAGCATTGAGCCGATTGAGACGAAATATGAAAATCCTATGCCGCGATCATTTGCCCAGTCTATTATCGACGAGCATAGTGCGCCGCTCTGTGATATGAAGGCTATGTTTCCCTCAAGTGGCATACCGATTGCGAAGCTTGCGTTAAGCTTTATGCGTGGGTTGATTATTCCAAGGCAGTTGGGGCCGATTATTCTGACACTGTATTTTGTTGCGATGTCCAGAACCTGTTTTTCAAGCTTTAACCCCTCTGGCCCAGTCTCCTTGAATCCTGCAGATATGATGATGACACCTTTTATGCCGAGTTCGCCGCATTCCTGAACTACTGAGGGGACATGTTGGGCTGGGACCGCTATCAATGCCATGTCCACTTTGCGGGGGATGTCCTTCACGTTCTTGTAAGCGTGTATTCCCTGTATGCTATCGTGTTTGATGTTTACGGGATAGATTGTGCCAGTGTATCCGTGTCCTATAAGGTTTTTTATGAGCGATTGACCTACGCTGCCTGGTTCGTTGCTTGCGCCGATTACAGCTATTGCTTCAGGGTAGAATATATTCTTTAGTCCTTTAGTCGGCATTGTGGTAAAAGATTGACAAACAAGCCTAAAAATCAAAAAATATGATTAACTTGTTTTTAAACCATTTGTCGAATTTCAGGGTTTTGCAATTTTTTTATAGTAGGTCAATTTTTGGAAACACTATCTTGAAGTAGTTAACCACTATTACCAGGGTTATTGGCCCAAGAAGTATCCCAACCACCCCGAATGCTAATGGACCGAGTATGTATGACAAGAGCATCAGGTTTTCATCAACGTTTTTGGATGATATCTTAGCCCGTATCACCCAACTGGGTATGAAGTCCACAAAAACAAAAGACAATACCGCAAAGGAAGCTATGAACCAAAGCTGCCCATACAAAATCCCACCGAGATATGCTTGAACAATTAGTATGATGGCCAGCGGTATCCACGCGACAGAAACACCAACTGCAGGAACAAGGCTCGCAAACCCGCAAACCCCAGCCATAAGTACGGGATATGGTATAGTCAACCCGTTGCTAAAGGAGTTCAGAAGCGTGTAAACAACTATCCCATGGAATGAAACCACAAGAGCTGTGAGGATGTTGCCGTAGAAGACTCCCTCAAGGTCCCTGTCAATGCCAGAGAGGAATTTTTCAACTAGCTCACTGTCTTTTTTAGCGACCTTAGTCTTGAGCCAGTTCATGAACTCGTGCCCATGCCTCAGAAACACATAAGTCAGTATGAAAACTACAAAAAGCCGGAGCAGAATATTGACCATGCCAGACAAAAGCTCAACCAAATAAGTCCAAACCACTTTTATGCTGGG
>CAYXON010000134.1:0-4003 GCA_964467145.1 uncultured archaeon
AGAGATACTTCTTGAGATACCACCTTACAGAATGCCAAACCTCAAGACACTCCTCAAGAAGACTTGGATAAGGGTCAGGTACTTTTTGACTGATGCGGTGCCGTACGTGATAGCTGGCGTCATATTCGTGAATATACTCTATGTCACGGGGTTCGTCGGCTTCGTCGGCGAAATCATGGGGCCGCTGATGAACAACCTCTTCGGGCTTCCGCAAGAAGCTGTGCTCGCACTCATTGTCGGATTTTTGAGAAAGGACATCGCAGTCGGAATGCTTGCGCCACTCGGTTTGACAGCCGCGCAACTCACGGTTGCTGCGACAGTGCTTGCGATGTATTTCCCGTGCGTTGCGACATTCACAGTATTGTACCGTGAGCTCGGACTCAAAGACATGATAAAGTCAGTAGCACTCATGTTCACAGTGACGGCAGCGACAGGATTCGCGCTCAAGACAATCCTTTTATAGGTTGTTGATGAATGCGTCAGCCATCTCAGATGTTGTTGTCCCGCTTTTGGGGTTCATGTCGGCTGTGACATGCTCGCCTGCGCCAACTACTTTTTCGACAGCGGACTGAAGCCTTGCTGCGGCCTTGTTCTCGCCGATGTGTGCGAGCATCATGGCAGCAGAAAGCGTGAGTGCTGTCGGGTTGGCTATGCCCTTGCCAGCTATATCTGGGGCTGAACCGTGGACAGCCTCGAAAACCGCGTATTCAAGGCCTATATTGGCGCCAGGCGCTATTCCAAGGCCGCCAGTAAGGCCTGCGCATAAATCTGATACTATGTCGCCGTAGAGGTTAGGAAGGATTAGAACATCAAACTCCGAGGGCTTCTGGACGAGCTTCATGCACAATGCATCAACGAGCTGGTGGTCATATTTTAGTTGCCCGTATTTTTTAGCGACCTCATCGCACTGTCTCATGAATAGTCCGTCAGTCTCTTTCATGATGTTGGATTTCGTCACCGACGTGACCCTGCCTCTTTTGTTCTTTGCTGCGTAGTCGAATGCGAAAGACGCTATGCGCTCGGACGCGAAAGCAGATATCGCCTTGATGCTTATCGCACAGTCGTCTCTGAGCTTTGACCCCTTTGTTTTTCTGATGAACTCAATAAGCTCCCTTGTGTCAGCGGAACCGATACCATATTCGATGCCTGCGTATAGGTCTTCAGTGTTTTCGCGCATTATCACTATGTCCACATCCCCAACTAAGTTTGGGACTCCAGGTATTGTCCTACATGGCCTGACGCACGCGAAAAGGTCGAGTGTCTGCCTCAGTCTCACGTTAACGCTTCTGAACCCTTTGCCCAAGGGTGTTGTCACAGGCGCCTTCAACGCTACCTGGTTTTTCCTTATCGACTCGAGAACCCGCCCAGGTAGTGGATCGCCTTCTGATTTCGCAACATCAGCACCTGCTGACTGTATGTCCCAGTCAACTTTTACGCCAGTTGCGTCAACGCATCTTCTTGCAGCATCCGCGACCTCAGGGCCTATGCCGTCGCCTGTTATCAAAGTTATTGCATGCATTTTTTCACGTAATTCAACATACCACCAGCTGCCAGAATATTTATCTGCTCGATTGAGAGCGTGTGGGAGAACAGTATGTCAGAGCCGCCGACGCGCGCCTTCACATCGCCTGCCTTAAGATGATTGAGTATGTCTTCAAACACCACATCATCACCTAGGATTAATTTGTCGTAGTCAGCGGGGTCTTTGAATGTAAGGGGTATTATCCCGAAGTTGATTAGGTTCGCAAGATGTATTCTCGCAAAGGATTTGACAAGCACTGCCTTAACGCCAAGGTACATGGGGGCAAGTGCGGCGTGCTCGCGGGAGCTGCCTTGGCCGTAGTTTGAACCGCCGACTATGAAGCCGCCGCCTGATTTTCTGGCGCGCTCCGCAAATGACGGGTCAACGCCCTCGAACACGTGCTTTGAAATCTCAGGGATATTGCTTCTAAGAGGCAGTATCTTCGCGCCCGCCGGCATTATGTGGTCTGTCGAGATGTTGTCACCAACTTTTAGAAGAACCACACCAGATAATTTCTCTGAAAGCGGAGTGTTTATCGGAAGCGGCTTTATGTTGGGGCCGCGAATTATTTCGCCACCCGATGGTTTGGCAATCAACGAGTCGTCAACGAAGTATTTGGTTGGGAGTTTCACACTCGGATATTTGCCGAGCTTTCTCGGGTCTGTCAAAACCCCAGACAACGCTGTTGCAACAGCAGCCTCAACGCCTGTAAGGTATATCTTAGCATCGGGTGTGCCGCTTCTTCCCTCGAAATTCCGGTTGAAAGTCCTCACAGACACTCCGCCACTTTTAGGGCTTTGCCCCATGCCGATACAGGGGCCGCATGCGCACTCAAGAACCCTGGCTCCTGAGTCCACGATTTTTTTGAGGGCACCGGATTCTGAAAGCATTGACAGCACCTGCCTTGAACCTGGCGAAACAGTCAAACTGACGGTAGGATTTATTTTTTTGCCAGAAAGCATCTCGGCAGCAACCAGTAGGTCTTTGAGGCTTGAGTTCGTGCAGGAGCCTATGCAGACTTGGTCGACTTTTAGGCCCTCAATTTCTGAGACCCTGACGACGTTGCCTGGGCTGTGCGGGCATGCGACAAGCGGCTCAACAGTTGAGAGATTAATCTCCAAGACCTCGGAGTATTGTGCGCCATCGTCTGCCTTAAGCTCCACCCAGTCGCTGGCCCTGCCTTGCGAGGTGAGGAAATCGCAGGTGACTGAGTCTGAGGGGAAAATCGATGTGGTCGCCCCGAGTTCTGCACCCATATTAGTTATTGTTGCCCTGTCGGGGACGGAAAGAGTGAGGACGCCCGGGCCAAAGTACTCGATGATTTTTCCAACGCCTCCTTTGACGCCCATTCTTTTGAGTAACTCAAGTATCACGTCCTTTGCGCAAACCCAAGGAGTTAGTGAGCCGGTGAGCTTCACCCCGACAATCTTTTGTTTTTTTATCTTGAAGGGCATCCCAGCCATGGCAAGTGCAACGTCAAGTCCGCCAGCACCAATCGCTATCATCCCAAGGCCGCCAGCATTTGGTGTGTGGCTGTCTGAGCCGATTAATGTCTGCCCGGGTTTCGCGTATCTTTCAAGGTGAATCCTATGGCAGATACCGTTGCCTGCCATACTATAGAGGACCCCGTATTTTGACGCTGAAGTCCTGAGGTACTCGTGGTCGTCGGCGTTCATAAACCCCGCCTGCAAGGTATTGTGGTCGACGTAGCTCACCGACAGCTTGGTTTTGACCTTTGGCACATCAAGTGCCTCAAACTGGAGAAACGCCATAGTGCCTGTCGCATCCTGAGTCAGAGTCTGGTCGATAACCAAGCCAATATCCTCACCCATATCCTTTGAGTGAGACATGATTATTTTCTCAGCGAGCGTCGGCATTTTAACCAGATAATAGGTATTAATAGATTAAGAATATAGGGCAACAGGCCACATGAGTATCTCCCAAGTTACCGAAACCTTTTTTAATGCAGATATGCATAATTAAACATTGGTTGGCTGGCGTTAAACCTTAGAGGTTAAAGATGCAGGTAAACGGCAGCATGGCAACTCGGACAAAATACAGCTCTTGGTGTGGTAGAGACTCAGACAGACTTTCTAAAGAGATAAAGACCCGTCAGATGTACGGGGAGAGCAGAGGCATACAATTCGCATCAGACACCGTCGTGATGAAGGCAAACCGCGCAGCCATATGCGACACACAACAAGAGAAAGACTCAAACATTCTAAAGCAGGGCCTCACACAAGCCAAGCCGCAACATAAAGTCATGCAATCAAGCATGATGCCATACAGCAGTTCAACACCCAAAAAATCTGGCGGCGGATTCTTTGACAAGATAGTCAGAGAGATAGAGGACAGGGACACATCACCTCAGACAAAACCGCAAAAGAGCACATGGACCAGCGGCATGGGAGACAACATCCCACAAGACAAAAGGGACTCCGTGCAGAGGAGCCTTAAGTGGATGGAGAACCTCTATGAAGA
>CAYXON010000135.1:0-3994 GCA_964467145.1 uncultured archaeon
ACTATGTACTCGCTTTTGACGGGTTAATTGGAAAGACGTGCCCCTGAAATGGCACGAGTCCAACACTGCCCGCCAACACGACACATCTGAACAAAAAAACCTTATTTGACAAAAGAAGATGGGTAAAGGAGAATTCGCAGCCAAAAAGCTGCAGGATACGCACAAGCACTTCCGCTGGAGCAAGTCAGACTACGCAAGGAGAGTACTAAAACTCAAGCAGAAACACGACCCGCTGGAAGGAGCACCGCAGGCAAAAGGAATAGTACTTGAGAAAGTCGGAATCGAAGCCAAACAACCAAACTCCGCAATACGAAAGTGCGTCAGAGTCCAGCTAATCAAAAACGGCAGACAAGTCACCGCGTTCGCGCCAAGAAATCGCGCAATAACATTTATCGAAGAACACGACCAAGTCCTAATCGAGGGACTCGGCGGAAGAAAAGGACGTTCAATGGGAGACCTGTCAGGCGTCAGATACAAGGTAATCAAAGTCAACGACATCTCACTAAATGAGATGGTCCACGGCAGAAAGGAGAAACCGCAGAGGTAGACAAGATGAGACACGACCCACTAAACGACGCAATATCAATAATCAAAAACTCCGAAAGAATCGGCAGAGGCGAATGCGTCATAAAGCCGAAGAGCAAACTACTCCTCAGCCTTCTATCACTATTTCAGCAGTCCGGTTACATCGGAGAATACGAGGTTGAAGACAACAAACGCGGAGGATCAGTCAAAGTAAAACTAATAAGGCAAATCAACGACTGTGGAATCATAAAACCTAGATTCCCGGTCAAAAACCACGAATTCAACAAGTGGGAGCAGAGATACCTACCAGCCCAAGGATTCGGACTTCTAGTAGTCTCAACACCACAGGGCATAATGAGTCACGAGCAAGCCAAGGAAAAAGGACTCGGCGGCAGACTAATAGCATACGCATACTAAACAAAAATGGTTGAGGAGAAAAAAAAACGCGGCGGAACCCTAACGGTTGACGTTGTTGACGGTGTGGACATAGAAGTCCGCGGCAGAAACATCAAAGTCAAAGGTGGCCTAGGGGAAGTGTCGTGGAGGTTCAAGGAAGACTTCATAAACCTCACCAAAGACGAAAGCAAAATCACGGTATCAGCAAAAACCAAGAGATTCCCCTACAGAAAACAGATGGCAATAATGGGCGCAATAGCAGGACACATCAAAAACATGATGAAAGGCGTCACCAAAGGATACATCTACAAACTCCAGACAGTATACTCACACTTCCCCATGAAGGTACTGGTCAAAGGCCAGTACGTTGTGATAGAAAACTTCCTCGGCGAAAAATACCCCAGAAAAGCAAAGATACACGAAGGCGTAAAAGTCGAGATAAAGGGGCCAGAACTAACAGTCACCGGAATACACAAGGAAAACGTCGGGCAGACCGCAGCCAACATCGAACAGGCCACCAAAGTCAGAAACCTCGACGTCAGAGTATTTCAAGACGGCATATACATAATCCAAAAAGACGCGGAGAAAATAGGTAACTAAAGATGGCTGAAGAAAAAACCACCAAAAAAACGGCGCCAAAGAAGGCTAAAACCCCTGTAAAGAAAGCCACACAAACTGCGCCAAAGAAAGCTCCAGCCAAAAAAACAGCAAAACCAAAGGCTCCTGCAAAACCACAAACCACACACGAGACAAAACCCAAGACAACGGACACAACCAAAAAAACAGCACCAACGGAAAAAACAGAAACCAAAAAGACAGCACCCGCGGAAAAAATCACCAAAAAGACAACACCAAAAAAACCAGAAGCAAAAAAGAAGGTCGCACACTCAGTCTCAAAGATAAAGTTCCTCCCAGACGCAAGCAAAAAAACACCCAAGTCACACCCAAGATTCTCCAGGCAAGAGCTAGGAAGATTTGCAGGGCTCGAAGACAGATGGCGCAGGCCACGGGGGATAGACAGCAAGAAAATAGAGAAGAAAAGAGGAAAAGGAGCGCTACCCTCTATAGGATACAAAAAACCCGTATCCGAAGCACAACTGCACTACGGCTTCAGGGCGAAGCGGGTGTTCAACACAACAGAACTCTCACAAGTAGACCCGAAAACCGAGGCAGCGGTAATAGCATCATGTGTCGGAAGGCGCAAAAGAAACCAGATAATCGAGGAAGCCAACAAACTCAAGATAACAATACTCAACCCAGCAAGAGGTGAAGTATGAACCTTCTCGGACAAAAAAGGATAGCAGCCCACATAATGAAGGTCGGCAAAACAAGGGTCAAACTAAATCCCGAAAAACTCGAGGACGTTTCCGAGGCACTGACCAAAGAAGACGTCCGGGCACTAATCAAATCCGGAGCCATAATAAAAAGGCCAGCATCCGGAAACTCCCGCGGAAGAGTCAGAGCCAAAAACGCACAGAAGAAAAAGGGAAGGCGAAGAGGCGGCGGAAAACGCGAGGGCACAAAAAAAGCGAGAAACCCACCAAAGAAAAAATGGATGAACAAGATACGGGCAATACGCGACGAACTCAAGATGATGAGAGAACAAAAGGAGATAACAGCGAGCGAATATCGCAAACTATACCTCCAAGCAAAGGGTAACCTTTTCACAAGCAGAAGACACCTGCACGAACACATTGAGAGGATGAACAAGTAGAGATGGCAACAGGAACAACCTACAGCGTCAAATACAGGCGCAAGAGGGAGCAGAAGACCGACTACAAAAGCAGGCTAAACCTCCTCAAATCCGAGAGAATAAGGTTCGTGCCAAGACAATCCAACAAGAACATGCTAGCGCAACTGATAAAGTACACGCCAGACGGAGACCAAGTTCTCGCGCACGCGAACTCGAACGAACTTGCGAAAATGGGCTGGACACACAGCACATCAAACACACCCTCCGCATACCTAACAGGACTATTGTGCGGTGTTAGAGGTAAAAAAGCAGGCGTCGAGGATGCAATACTAGATTTAGGCCTGCAATCACACATAAAAGGGTCAAAAATATATGCATGCCTAAAAGGACTAAAGGACGCTGGAGTAGACTCCCCAGCAGATGACGGGATATTCCCTGCAGAAGACAGGATATCTGGGAAGGTCCTCGCATCACACGTTGAAAAATCCAAGAACATAGAAGCAGACTTCAAAAAAATCAAACAATCAATACTAACTCCAAGCAAGTGATAAAATGGCTGAAGACGTAACCACCAAAAAAGAACAGGCTGTCAAGAAAAAAGACAAACCCACTGTGAAGGCTGAGGCTAAGCCGTCAACCCTAACAGAAGACGATGACGCCGTCGAAGAAGTGATTGACGAGCCACTAGACGATGGTGCAGTAGTAATTGACGCTGAAATATCAGATGATGAAGTCGCTGCAGTCCCAAAAATCATAAAGAAGATACCCACCTATGACGACGAGCATGAGCGTGTGTGGGTTCCAAAAACCAAGCTCGGCGAAAAAGTATACTCCGGCGAGATAACATCGCTTCACGACGTCATAATCGGTTCAGCACCAATAAAAGAGGTACAACTCGTCGACAAACTACTTCCCGGACTAGCTGAAGAAGTCCTACACGTCGGCAGAGTACAGCGTGTCACAGACTCAGGACGCAGAATGAGGTTCAGGGTCACAGCAGTCGTAGGAAACTACGACGGATACGTGGGCATAGGAGAAGCAAAAGGCAAAGAGGCAGGCCCAACAATAAGAAAAAGCATCGAACGCGCCAAACTCGAGATTGTCGAGATAAAAAGAGGATGTGGCAGCTGGCAGTGCGGATGCGGAAAACCCCACACAGTACCATTTAAGGTATCTGGAAAATGCGGCTCAGTCGAAGTCACACTCACGCCAGCCCCAAGAGGCGTCGGCATAGTCAGCGGCAAACTCGCAAAAACCATATTATCCCTCTCAGGAATCACAGACGTCTGGGTGAAGACCGAAGGCCACTCAAGGACAGGGCTCAACTTCGCCCACGCAGTCCTTAACGCGCTTGAGAACACAAACTACGTCAAAATCAGG
>CAYXON010000136.1:0-3925 GCA_964467145.1 uncultured archaeon
TACGAGACGATAAAGGATTCGCCAAAGCCCATGCAATCTGATGAGGCGCTTGCGAACCTTGAAGAGGGAGTAAGTTGGTGTCTGCAAAATTCCACATAATAGGGCAATCTGGCGATTGGCTCAGGATACGCGCGCAAGAGGAGATACACGCCCACGGCCTTGAAGGCAGCGTACTTGTTGCAGACGAGAACACACTTGCAGTGGTAGTTGAAGGCGACAAAGCAAAGGTAAAAAGACTCTACACCGACCTGGTGGAGGTGTGCCCTGAGGGTGTTGGACTTAGTGAGCTGACGTTCAGCCTGCAAAAACAGACTCGCCGCACAAGAATACTAGACCCTGCAAGATACACAAACGATGAAACAACCAACTACCTCCTAGAATACCTGCGAGAAATAGAGAAAAAAACAACCAGGATAGACCAGAAACTCGACAGGATAATATCAATGCTTGAAGGCGGGAAAACAATAAGAAGATGGCAGAAGACCGACCAAGACAAGGAGGAATCATTTGAGAAAAAAGACATGGAAGTCGACGATGATGCGAGTTCCGGATTTGCAGCAATGTTCGGATGACTCAAACAAGCTGCTCAAGCTGCGCAGTAAGCTCCCTGATCTTGGTGAAATAATGCTTCTGCTTAGTTGTCTTGGATAATTTACTATCCTCGCTTGCGCGAAGCAACTTAATCAGGCTGCGATATTTCTCAAGTTCAGACTCTATTTCAGCCTTATCATTCTCAAAACGCTCTGTTGCAGCAGCTGACTTTCGAACCATATGGTAATATATTGGATGGGTGATTAAATAGTATCTTATGGAGATTATACCCGCTATAGACATAATGGGTGGCAGGTGCGTCCAGCTCGTTGGCGGAGACCCAAAAACTAGAAAAGACTACGGCGACCCAGTGGATGTCGCAAGAAAATGGACTAAAGATGGGGCGGGTATGCTGCACCTCATAGATTTAGATGCGACACTTGGTTTTGGCGACAACACATCCAAGATAATTGAGATTAAGAAAGCGTGCGGGATTCCCTGCGAGGTCGGGGGTGGAATAAGAAGCCTTGATGCAGCCCAAAAGATGCTTGACGCACTAGGGGAGGAGGACAAGATAATAGTTGGGACAATGGCTGTTTCAGAGTACCCGGACTTTACGACAATCAAAAAACTCGAAAGAGATAGAGTTATAGTATCTGTAGACTCCAAAGGAGGATACGTCACAATAAAGGGGTGGACAGAGAAAAGCAAGCTAAAGGCTACCCAGCTCATGTCAGCACTATCAGACCATGTGTGGGGGTACCTGTACACAAACGTTGACGTCGAGGGTAGGATGTCAGGCATAGACGAGGACGCAGTCAAAGATGTCATATCAGCGACCGAAAAACCCGTGATAGTGTCCGGTGGGATAACATCCAAAGAAGACGTTACAGCATGCGATAATGCTGGCGCGTGGGGTGTGGTCCTCGGAAAAGCGCTATATGAGAGCAAGATAAGCCTTAAGGAGTTGATTTAGCGATTATGCTAGTTGACGCCCACTGCCATCTGGACTTCAAGGACTTTGACAAAGACAGAGATGAAGTCGTTAAACGCGCCAAGGACATGATAATCATAAACTCCATAGTAGACCCAGACGACGCGGAAAAAGGATTTCAAATCGCAAGAAGATACGAAAACGTCTACTGCACGCTGGGGCTTTCACCCGCCCAGACAGACGACATCAAATTCGAAAAGACGTTGGAGCTCATAAAAAAACACAAAGACGAGATAGTGGGAATCGGGGAGGTGGGCCTTGACTACTACTGGGTGAAAGAATTGGAAGTTAGAAAAAAACAGATGGAACACTTTAGCAAGTTCATAAAAATATCAACTGATATCGGAAAACCTCTGATACTCCACACAAGAGATGCAGAACAAGAGTGCATGGACACAATAGCAGAGAAAAAAGTGACGGCACTTATGCACTGCTTTTCAGGAACTGTGCAGCAAGCCCTCAATGCCGTTGAAGCAGGTTGCATAATATCAATACCAACAAACGTCACATACGTTAAAGCTAGGCAGAAGCTCGCAGAAGCAATACCGCTTGAGTCGATGGTGCTTGAAACCGACGCCCCATACCTCAGCCCGCAAAAAGGAAACAGGAACGAGCCGTCAAACATAGCGGCTGCAGCAAAGAAGATAGCGGAACTAAAGGGCGAGAACACATCAACTGTTGAGGACACGACAAGCGAGAACGCGCTAAGATTTTACAATATAGAAAATGGTTGACGCAGTAATACTTGACTGGGACGGCACGCTCTGGGACGTGCTCACATTCATAGTGGAGACATATGCCGAAGTCATGGGGAAACTCGGCAAAAAAGCGTGGACGCGGGACGAATTCAGGGAAAAATTCACACACGACTGGCGCGAGGTGCTCGAGGAGATGGGACTTGAAAAACATGAGGACATGCTCGTAAGACACTGGGAGAAAAAAATAAAAGACCGCCCAAACACGTACCCGTGGGTAAATGACTTCGTGAGCGAGCTTGAAAAAAGATACAAGATTGCAGTAGTCTCATCAGCCCCCAGAAAACCACTTATGAAAGAACTCAGAAGAAACGACATACTAAAACACATGAAGATAGTGCTTTCCGCAGACGATGTGGAAAACACCAAACCAGACCCAGAACCCCTCCTTTACGCAGCAGCCAGGATGAGCGCGGAACCTGGAAAATGCGTCTACATCGGCGACATGACAGAAGACATAATAGCTGCGAAAAGAGCGGGCATGAAGGTGATTGCAGTCACATGGGGCATACACAATAAAAACAGATTAAAGGCTGAAAAACCCGATTTTATAGCTGAAACGCCCCGCGAGGCTCTTGATTTTATTAAGGGACTACCATAAGGTAAGACTATGCGCAAAAAAGCCAAGATACCAGACACATACGCCAAAGCAGGCGTCGACATAAACAAGGAAGACCGAATAATAGACGGCATCAAAAAATGGGCATGCAAGACATTCGAGATGAGAAAGGGAAAAGTCGGGGAAGTGCTGTGCGACATAGGGTCTTTCGCAAACCTCATAGACATGGGGGAGTACGCGCTCGCATTCTGCGTGGACGGCGTAGGTAGCAAAGTGCTCGTCGCGCAAGAACTTGAAAAATACGACACAGTCGGCATAGACTGCGTGGCCATGAACGTCAACGACGTAATATGCGTCGGCGCAGAACCAATATCAATCGTTGACTATCTCGCGCTCGAAAAAGCTGACGAGAAGATGACGAGAGACATATCAAAGGGCCTCTACGAAGGCGCAAAACAAGCAGGAATATCAATCGTCGGCGGTGAGACAGCATCTCTCCCAGACATAATAAAAGGGATTGAGAGGAGAGGATTCGACCTTGCAGCAGCAGTCATAGGCATAGTCCAAAAAGACAAAGTAATCACGGGAGATAGAATAGAAATCGGCGACGCAGTGCTCGGATTCAGAAGCTCTGGCATACACTCAAATGGCCTGACGCTTGCAAGAAACGTGCTTCCGAAAAGCATGTACATGAACCTTCTCACACCCACAAGGATATACGTCAAGGAAGTCATGAAGCTGATAAAGGAGTACGACATAAGGGGCGTGGCAAACATCACAGGCGGGGGATTCACAAACCTTCTTAGGATAACAAAATACGGATTCCTGCTCGACAAACTCCCAGAACCTCATATGGTGTTCAAGAAGATACAAGAACTTGGTAAGGTATCTGCTGAGGAGATGCACACAACATTCAACATGGGAGTGGGACTTTGCATAGTAGTCCCTGAAAAACAAGCAGAAGATATAATAAAAAAATACGGAAGGGAATACGAACTCACAAGGATTGGCACAGTCGTTGAGGAACCTGATGTGAGAATAATAAGAAGGGACATCGAAATAACATTAAAAAAATAAGCTGGTGAC
>CAYXON010000137.1:0-3909 GCA_964467145.1 uncultured archaeon
TGGTTGTCTGAATTGTTGTCTCAATTGTTGTGGGCGGTATTATAGTCTTCTGACCTGGCGGCTCATTAGGGGTAGTTGTCGTAGTAGTAGTTGTCGTCGTAGTTGTGGTAGTCGTGGTTGTAGTTGTAGTAGTGGTTGTCGTGGTCGTAGTGGTGGTCGTAGTGGTTGTTGTAGTCGTAGTTGTGGTTGTTGTAGTAGTTGTTGTGGTTGTTGTGCAGTCGTCTGGTGTTCCTGCGTTGCAATCGTTGTTTATTCCGTCTTGGCATATTTCGGTTGCGCCCGGGTTTACTGCGGCGTTAGTGTCGTCGCA
The DNA here is from genome assembly GCA_964467145.1 of uncultured archaeon. Lineage (GTDB taxonomy): Archaea > Altiarchaeota > Altiarchaeia > IMC4 > SCGC-AAA252-I15 > JAHIYG01. Next base: position 311 of record CAYXON010000137.1, read on the forward strand.
GTCTTCTTCAGTGCTGCCTATACAAGAGTCTGTGTTTGGGTTGTTTGATATGTCTCGGCCGTAGTAGTCGTCTCCGTCGCAGTCTGGCCAGCACCAGGCGACCCCCCATTGATATGAACCGTCGTAATAACATATCTGAGAGCAACCGCAGCCGCCGGTCACGCAGGATTCACACATGTACCCTCCTGGGCTCTCAGTATAATAGCAGGCTGTGTTCTCAGTTGCCGCATTGCACTCTACTGAGCAGCTCTGGCATTGTGCGTTCACACCTTGCAATAAAATAAGAGTAAGTAAAGCAATTGCTAATCCATAAATTCTGAAGTTGTTATGCTCTTTAATTTTGTGGTGGGGGTGCATGCTAGCTCTTTATTCGAATATCCAGTTTTTGAGTTTTATCCATTTGACTCTGCCTTGTATTTGGCGTTCTAGTATGTTTCTTTTTTCCATTTGTTTGAGTATGTCTGAGAGGCTTGATTTTGGTATTCCGATGGTTTTGTGGATGTAGGCTTGTGTAATCTCCTCCCCTTTTGCCTGTTGTAGTAGGTTGACTATTGCGAGCTCATTTTCGTTTAGCATCTTGGTTATTGAATCCTTGACTGTTTTGTCACCTACTGGGGCGTCCGGGGTTTTGAGGTTGTATGTTATCTCACTTTCATCCACGTTGGCTTCGCTGACTATGTCGTCTGCGATGTTGACTTCTATGGCTCTGCCGCCCCCTACGCCATGCAGCATCTTGTTTTTGTATAGTGTGTAGACTATGCCTGCCATGATAAAGACAACTAGTGCGAGGACTATGCCGTATAGTGTTCTCACGTCAATCTGTTCAAGAATCCCGGGGTTTGTATTATCTTCTACTACCCCCGTCTGGTTTACCTCAATTGCTGTGCTGTCGTGTTGGTAGGTGCTTGTGAAGTTGAAGTAGTCCATCTGGGGGTAAACCCATATACCGTTTTCAACGTATGACCTTAGCATGTCCTCAGGCTTCAGGCTCAGTATCCTCGTTCCCGTTGGAAAAGATGTTTTTATGATTGTTTTGCGGGGTGTGCTTTCAGTGGCAAATTCGAAAGTCCAAACGTCCCCCTCCTTTTTTGTTATGTAATGGGTGCCGTATTCTATGTGGACTTCATTGGATTGTCCCACTTCCTGGTAGTCTCTGAAGAAGATTTTAACTATTTTTTCGCCGTTCAACAACGTAAAATTATTTGGCAGTTCACCCAATGAGTCTTTCGCTATTATATCCTCAACTGAATCTGGCAGAACAACCGTGCCGAATTCTCCCTGGTTTTGGAAGACTATTGTCTTGTCGACCCTAGCGTACCCGTCAGCCCTTATGTCTATCTTTATGTCTCCTATTACGTCTGCGCATGCAAATGACGCGAACATGATTATTAGAAATACTGCGATAGTGGGCTTCATAGCGTATAATCTTAGTTTTTTGGGCAAATATAAGTCTACTGCTCCTCGTTCATCATCCGGTCATAGAGGGCTCGTCTTTCCGGGTCTTTGAGCATCTGTATCATTTGCTGACTGTAGATGTGGCTGAAGTCCGCTGCATCGGCTACTATTGAGTGCATCTGTTCAGCGTTTAACTTTATCTCCGCAGGCTCTAGTATCTCAACCGCTGATGGTCCGTACCTTAGTACGGTATTTATAAACCACCTGTATTCGTCGGCTAATAACTCTATCTCCGAGACTCCTGAGAAGTTATCCTCTTTGCCGTCTTTTATTATGTCATACATCTTGATTTCAGTAACCTTAATGTGATTCTCACTCATTAGTCTCTCATGTACTGTTTTCTCAAGCGCATCCTTAGCTGCGTCCATGTCGTTTCCCTGAACTCCAAGGTATATCTTGCCCAAGACCGCACCCTCAGCTATCCTAGCTCCTAAGTCCAATTCTTCGTTGAATCTCTTGATGTAGACCGGTTTATCCGCCATCTTTACCTATACCTCGCCAAACTTTATATAGTCTCCCCCCATATAAATCTCTTATGGCCGCAGGTCTTCACGCAAGCATAAAACTCCGCTGGTACGACGACTCAAACCTTCTGACAGATGACTGTAGGCAGCTTCTTGTGAACTTCCTCGACTCAATAGGTGTGACATCTGATGTCGCATGCGATCTTTTGGAGGTTATGCTGATGTCACGGGCCAAAGACATTGCGTTGACAACATCAGAGATGCGGCAGGGCATAATTCGGCTCCGCCAGAACAGAAAGGAGAAGGACGTTGAGGGTGGCCTGACAGACAGAAACATTCAGGTGTGGATAAAGTACTTCGAGCAGATTGGGTTTTTTGAGACAATCTCCGGAAAGCACAGGTTTGCATCTAACAAGAAACCCCGGGAAGCATTCAAGCGCACGAGGCAGGTGGTTGAGGAGAGCCTAAAATACACCGACAAACTACTTGAGAAACTAGAAAAAGCATACAGGATAATATGAACTGCCTTCTGTGCGGCAAATCCGCAGTATACGAGCTCAGGCACTCAGGCCATTGGCTCTGCAAAAAACACTTCACACAGCTCTTTGAGCGAAAAGTCAAAAAGACTATACGACAAGGCGGACTCCTCGGAAAAGGCGACCACATACTAGTCCTATTGGATGGCAGCACCCAGTCGATGGTTTGCCTTAAGATACTAAATGACATAATGCGCCCCAATCCAAAAGCAGTTCTATCAGCTGCATTGGTAGATGATGGGTTCGGTGCGGAATTCAGCAGGGAATCCAAATACTGCGAGAGCATCGGTGTAGAACACAACCTAGTACAATTCGGGAAAGTAAAAGATTTCGCGCTCAAGTGCGGAGCCTCAAAGATTGCATTATCTGATGATGTTGAGGATGAGGTCAAAAACTCCCTCAAAGCCCTGCTAGAATTCCGTCCACATGACATAGAAAAACTTGGCGAAACCACAGAATATCCACCTAAAAAAGGGATATCTGCGATAAAGGTGCTTCGTGAGGTGTCTGACGCAGACATCACCTTATACGCAGAACTGAATGAGATACCCTCTGGGAGATTTAAAATCACCGGGCCAGAAGATCGTCAACTTAGGCAAATGATTGACACACTTGAGAGGATGCACCCTGGCACAAAATACCAGATGCTCGCCTCAACAGACGATATTAGAAAGATGCTTTCAGAAAAACAATCGAGTTGAAGCTATTAGGTTTTCTCAAATACGTGCGTTAGCTTAATCCCTTTAAGTTCTTGGGCGAGTTTTTCCGGAATATCTTCGACACACACTATCTCCTTCATCCTCTTGTTTTTTGCGGCTGATATTGTCTGCGCAAGCTCGCTGCTTACCCCAAATTCTGAAATCATCCAATCAGAGTATGAAATACTTTTCTTACCCACCTTCACTGCCTTGAGAACCCCCGTCTTTTCAAGTTCTGGGTAAAGCTCAATACCACTGGGTAAGGTGTAGATTCTCCCATATGAAGTCAATCCCTTTTCATCAATCAAGTATTTGATGCTTGATGGTTCTGCGAATGTTCCCTTTCTTCTTTTGTAGATTAGCCAGAAGATTAGGTAGGGTAGTAGTGTTGTTGAGCCGACTACGACTGCTATTGCGGCGATGACTTGGGGTGATGTGATGTCTAT
>CAYXON010000138.1:0-3908 GCA_964467145.1 uncultured archaeon
GGTTCCCGCAACATGGACGACAACCTTTGGGGGCTTGTAGTTTAGGCGTGAGAGAAGCTCCTTTGTAGTGCCTAACCTGGGTTTTATGCCGTGAACCTCAAACCCCCGAAGATAGGCGACAGCCTGCCCGTAGTCCACGTATAAGAGATGACGCGTGGAAATAATAAACACTCACTAGAATAGTCCGGATATCCGGCCGTCATCGTCGATGGTTATGCCCTCAGCCGCTGGTTTTGGGGGAAGACCGGGCATCGTCAATACTTTTCCAGTCATAACGACTATGAATCCAGCACCAGCGCATACCCGCACACCCTTCACCTCAATAGTGAATCCTTTTGGGGCTCCAAGAAGCATGGGGTCGTCGCTGAGGCTCTTCTGCGTCTTGCTCATGCACACTGGAAGGCCGGATAAATCAGATTTCTCTATGTGTGAGAGGTCATCAAGTGCGGACTCCACATAGGATACGCTGCCTGCGCCGTAGATCTTTTTGCATATCGTCTCTATCTTGACCTTTAGTGGTTCTGATGCAATGTATAACGGCTTGAACTTGTTCTCCTTTGAAAAGCAGGACAACACCTTCTGCGCGAGCTCAACACCTCCTGCGCCGCCTTTGCCATGGACCTCGGAGACCGCTACCTCAACACCCATGCCACGGCATTTTCCAATCACATAATCCAGCTCGGCTTTGGTGTCAGATGAGAATGTGTTGACTGCAACCGCTAGTGGGACGCCGAATAGTTTTACATTCATTATCTGCTTTTCGAGGTTTGGCCATCCTGCCTCAAGTGCGGCAAGATTCTCGACTGAGTAGTCTTTTGCGCCCCCATGGTGCTTGAGCGCCCTCACAGTCGCAACCAAGACAACCGCGTCTGGCCTAAGACCTGCTTGAACGCATTTGATGTCAAAGAACTTCTCAGCCCCGAGGTCTGCGCCGAATCCCGCTTCTGTGACAACTATGTCTGCGAGCTTCAACGCCATTTTGGTGGCGACGACGCTGTTGCAGCCGTGGGCGATGTTTGCGAACGGGCCGCCGTGTATGAACGCTGGTCCGCCCTCGATGGTTTGGACAATGTTTGGGTTGAATGCATCTCGAAGTAGCGCAGCCATCGCGCCCTCAACCTTAAGCTGCGCGCATGTGATCGGATCTCCGAAGAATGTGTAGCCGACAATCATCTGCCCGAGCCTGCGTATTAGGTCAGCGTAGCTTTCTGAAAGGCAGAGCACAGCCATCACCTCCGACGCGGCTGTTATGTCGAAGCGGTCTTCTCTTGCGATGCCTGATGCATCCCCCAATCCGATGAATATTCTCCTGAGTGAACGGTCGTTCATGTCTGTGACACGCCGCCAAAGAACTCGTGTGGGGTCTATCTTTAGTTTGTTGCCCTGAAATATGTGATTGTCTATGATTGCTGAAAGCAAGTTGTTGGCTGCTGACACAGACGGTATGTCACCTGTGAAATAAAGGTTTATGTCCTCCATCGGAAGGACTTGGCTGTATCCGCCGCCTGCTGCGCCGCCTTTAATTCCCATAACAGGGCCGAGTGATGGTTCTCTTATGCATGCGACCGCTTTTTTCCCGGATTTCCTCAGTGCCTGGGTCAAGCCAACTGTGGTGGTTGTCTTGCCCTCACCTGCGGGGGTGGGGGTCATAGATGTTACGAGAACTAGTTTACCGTCTTTTTTGCCCTTGAGCCTGCGGAGAATCTTGACTGAAATCTTGGCCTTGTATTTGCCGTAAGGCATAATGTCCGCACCAGAAAGACCAAGCTCTGAGGCAACCTCCTCAATGGGTTTGAGAGCCACAGACTGGGCTATGTCGATGTCGGACTTCATGGTTGAAATAAGAAAACGACTAGACTGAATAAATACGCTTTATTTAACGGAATCTTGCCCAATATTAGAGTACGATGATGCCCCAGATGCACAAACCCCCGGAAAAAACAGCATTAAACCAGGATATGCCAGCCCTAAAGAAGATGGGAGGCGACAAACCGAGGGTATTATTCATAGACGATGAAGAACCCCAGCGGAGGATAATAAATATAATTTTTGGAAAAGAATGGGACATAACATTTGCTGTTGACGGAAAAGAAGGAGTCGAAAAATACGACGCGCAAGGCCCGTTTGACGTGGTTTTCACAGACCGCAACATGCCAGAGATGCTCGGAGGCGACGTTGTAAGGCACATCAAGGCAAAAAACCAGGGCCAATACGTAGTTATGATGTCAGGGGACCTAACACCTGCAGAACAGGCAACAATCCCAGCAGACCAGTTCATAGACAAGCCATACAGTATTAAGATACTTGGAGACATAGTGAGAGAGCGGAAAATGCTCACAAACTAAATCACTTATATTTCTGCCATAGATACAATATTTCTTCTGATGGACAGCCGCGCAATCGACGTTAACGCAGCATGGCTTGGGGTGCCCACAGAGCGCCTAATGGAAAACGCCGGCAAAGCCATATCACAACACTGCAGCGGATTTCATAAAATCGCGGTAGTGTGCGGTGGCGGCAACAACGGAGGCGACGGACTAGTCGCGGCAAGGTACCTTCTGAAAAATGGAGCAGACGTCGACGTCTTCGCACTCGAAGGAAATAAAACGCCACTCAATCAGAAGAATATGGAAAGACTTGATAATGCAATCGTGAAAAAGATAAAAACCGCAGACGACTTCTCACTTAACGGATACGACCTCATAGTCGACGCACTAGTCGGCGTCGGAGTAAAAGGAGAGATACGACAGCCGCTTAAGGGAATTATCGAAAAAATAAACAGCTCAGACGCCCACAAAATAAGTGTTGACACACCATCTGCAGGACTTGTCGAAGCCGACGCCGTCGTGTCACTTCACAGCGCGAAAGTACCGGGTGCAATAGTTGAGGACATTGGAATACCCAAGGAGGCGGAGCTAATCTGCGGACCCGGAGACGTACAAGTCGCGATACCAAAAAGAGAGTCCACATCACACAAGGGAGACTACGGCAGACTCCTAGTATTTGGCGGCTCAAAAAAATACATCGGCACACCAACGCTCGTCGCACAAGCTGCGCTCAAGAGTGGGGCAGACCTTGTCACAGTATGCGTTCCACAGTATGTCGCAGACAAGATGCCGTTTGATGCGAACCTCATCGTGCATCCTCTGAAAAGCAAAGACAAAATAACAGTCGACGACGTGAAGGAAGTGCTCACCATGAGATTTGACGCGCTAGTTTTCGGAAACGGCATAGGACAAGAGAGCGCGGACGCGGTGAAATACCTGATGGAAAACGTTAAGGCACCAGTTGTTGTTGACGCTGACGCATTAGGTTGCGCCAAAAAAGAGTGGATAAAAAATAATATGATACTAACGCCGCACAGCGGGGAATACGCTAAACTATTCGGCAAACTCGAAAAAGACATGGATGATGTTGCTGAGGCTTCAAGGCAGTGCGGTGCGGTAGTCGTTTTGAAGGGTGCGGAAGATATTATATCAAACGGCACAACAACGAGAGTCAACAAGAGCGGCAACGCATACATGACAGTCGGCGGGACAGGCGACGTTTTAGCAGGCGTCATCGGAGGGATGCTCGCGCAAAACAAGGACCTTATGAAGAGCGCGTGCGGTGGGGCGTTTTTGACAGGTCTTGCAGGGGACATGGCGGCTGATGAAGTTGGTGTTTCCCTGACTGCAACCGACGTGATAGCTAAGATACCGCAAGCGATAAAGGACTGTATGGAGGTGGTATAGGGTGGAGGAGCTGTTAACGGACTTTGAAGGCCTGAAAAAACACATCAAGGGCAGCGACCTCAAGTTCCAGGATGCGATAAAGGATTATTTCAGGAAAGTCGGGGAAAAACAGGGGTTCACAGTCGTTGAAAACTCGCAAGTCATAAGAAAAGCGGTGGATTTCGGGAAAGTAGA
>CAYXON010000139.1:0-3885 GCA_964467145.1 uncultured archaeon
AAACCCTGGGGAGTTCAGGGAGGCTATGGCCAAGAGCTGGCTGGCTAAGATGGAGTTTTTCAAACTGACGTGCGCATCATTACATTTTGATTCCCCACTCAATATCTCCAAGGATGAACCAGCACCCATTATGCTGCTAACAATGTCAGGCTCACTAATGAGGTTCTGGGAGCAAGAACCCAACGGACGCCGTAAGATGCAGTACCTCAGGCTAGAGGAAAGGGAGAGTGTAGGCATAACCGGAGATATAGTGAATGGGGCGCTCCTTGCCGACATAAGCGTAGGTAAACCTTGCATGTCAACCGTGGTTCTTAGAACATCCCCAGTCATCGCAACACTTGTTGCAAGAAAGCCGGGACACGACATGGACTCAGTCAGTCAAACCCTGTGCCAAAGCTTCATAGACATAGACCACAGGACAGTACACAGCCAACCGAAATTAGGGTCCAAATAGAACTATGGTCTCATCCTGTCCACGTCGGAATTTCCCGACGAGAAATGGCGCATTCAATCTTCATTGAATGCACCTGAACTATAGTTTCATCCGGTCTACCAAGAAATAGGTGATGTCTGATTCTTCATCCACGATAGCGTATATCATGTCTTTGTGGACTGTTTTCGCAAGTCTGAGCCGCCCCGCCATCTCGGGCATGCTGCATGTGTACTCTTCAGGGACGACGTGGACGAGGTATTTGCTGTGGCTTTTACCGAGTTTCGCGCCTCTATCATATACTCTGAAGTCTGTTCCGAACTTCAGCCCGCTTCTCACAAGAAGCCCCCGTTCCCTCAGGTCCCGGTAGACTAGATACTTGTTGTAGAATTCAGGCTCTTTTTTGCTGCCGACTTTCACGAGCTCTTCAACTGTGAGTGGGTCGTCCTTTTTCACGACCTCGAGTTTTTCAGAGTCGACAAGATACACCGCCTCAATAAGTGATAACACTAGAGCTTTACCTTCAATCTCCCCGAATCCCCTGTCGTTGAGCTGGCTTTTCAGGTCGTTGTCTCCAACAAGAACCTTCGTGCCAGACAGAACTCCCGCGCTCATCAGAGAATAATTAAAACTTATTAGTTAATATCTCCCCCACCAGATAGATAAGATATGCGGGGTATACCAACGGTTGAGGAGTTGGGGATAAAGGATTGGGTTCCAAAGCATCTTCTTGAGGACACGTCCGACGACCCTGAAAAATGCCGCTCACACTTCTACAACCGCGTCTTCACAAAATCCGGGCGCGACATGAGGGATTTCAGGCCAGTCAACACAACATTTATCCTTGTGTTTCTCGCGCCCACAATACTATTCACACTACTCTACGGCCCATCATACGCAGGCGTACCCTACTATATGTTCATCGTCTGGGTTCACGAGGCAGGCCACTGGATAGGGTGTCTTGCCGGTAACCAGCTACTCTGCTCGACGTCAGGATTCTTCGCCGAGATGACTGCATGTCTTGTTCCCGCAGCGCTTCTTCTTAAAAATAGGCAGACTCTCTTAGCAGCCTCGGTGATGTTGATGTGCACAGGATTTAGCATACAATATACCGGCCAGTACATGCAGACCGCGGAAAATCCCGGAGGTGCCGGGTTTTTGGGTGTGAGGATGACGGAGTCAACCCATGATTGGTCTGTGATATTCCGCTCATTAGGGCTCATTCAACAAAGCAGGCAGATAGGCGCCTTTTTTGAGGAGGTCGGTAAAGTGTTTTCGATGCTGTTCGCTGTCGCCGCAGCATTTGCGATAGTTCCTTTCCTCTTTGGATGGGTTCCAAAGAATCTATTAGACTTTACTTCGCCAGCAGCCCTCGTATACCTGCTATACTATTTTTTCGTTTCTCCCTCCGCAGTCGGGGTGTTAGTCTGCATATGGTTTTCTCACCCGCTTCTTGAGCGGGCCGTCATGTTTTTACGCGATAAAGCCCTTATTTTCTGGAGATGATAGTTCTTGGCATTGAGGGGACAGCCCACACACTAGGGGTTGGTGTAATTGACGGAGACTACAAGGTTTTGGCTGACGTAAGAGACACATACTCCCCTAAAGACGGTGGGATACAACCCAGGGATGCTTCCCAGCACATGAGCTCATCGCTTGCAGCCGACGTTGAAAAAGCATTGAATGAGGCTGGCACCACCTACTCTGACTTATCTCTAATATCCTTTAGTCAGGGTCCTGGGCTTGGTCAATGCCTTAGAACTGTCGGCACAGCCGCGAGGACGCTCGCACTATATCATAAAAAAACCCTCGTTGGCGTTAACCACTGTGTCGCCCACATTGAGGTGGGGAAGGTGTTGAGTGGGTTTGAGAATCCCCTCATCCTTTACGTATCTGGCGCCAACAGTCAGGTGATAAAACTCAAAGACGGCAGATACAGGGTATTCGGCGAAACACTCGACATTGGTATAGGCAATATGCTTGACAAGTTCGGAAGACGCGTCGGGTTGCCACATCCTGCGGGCCCTAAGATTGAGAAACTCGCAAATGAGGGCAGGAACTTCATCGAGCTGCCATATGTTGTCAAAGGCACGGACATGAGTTTTTCAGGAATCCTGACCTCAGCAATCCAGAAGTTCGAGTCAGGACAACCGCTTGAAGACATATGTTTCAGCCTGCAGGAGACGTCTTTCGCGATGCTTTGCGAGGTTTGTGAGCGCGCGCTCGCACACCTGAAAGCCAAGGAGGTGCTTCTTGCAGGTGGTGTCGGATACAACAAGCGGCTGCAACAGATGATTCGAGCAGTTGCAGAAGAGCACGGCGCGGCATTCGATTTCCCGGGACCCTACATGGGAGACAACGGGGTAATGATAGCTATGACAGCGCTCAAGATGTACAACGCAGGTATCAGCACAAAACCAGAAGAATCTACAGTCGACCCCAACCAGAGGACAGACGACATAGACATAAGCTGGTGAGTCAAACTTAGTCTATGAGCCTTTTTTTCAGGTATTGTCTGCCGAGTGTCTGCAGAAATGACGCAGCCTTCGGGCCTTTATCCTTTCCTATCAGGGTCTGATAAATTGCGGTGAAAAGAATGGGTGGGTCGATGTTGTTGGCTCTTGCTGTCTCATAAATTCTTTTGTGGTACTCTTTGTCTGTGAGTTTTTCGCCGAGTGCATCCACGAGTTCTGTTATTGATTTTTTTATCTCTTGAGGCTGTGAATTCAGGGTTTTTCTCATATCTTGTTCTGTTTTGAGCTTGAACCTGAGGTATTCTGGCCCGTGCTTCATCACCCAAGCACCTGCAAGTTTCACGCGGGACCTAAGAAGCTCCACGTCAAATCCTTCGTAGCCCATCGAGTTGACCTTTTCCGCGAGCTCATCATCTGAGGCGACCTGGTTCAGTACCGCGCACAACGTGAACGGGACGTTCAGGTACTTTGGTTTTCCGACTTGCGCGAGCTCGTAAATCCGCGCGAGGTCTTCGCTACCATCTTGCTTTTTGTGGTATATCCTTTCTGCCTCATCATATTCATCGACAAGATTTGGGAGCATGCTAAGGTTTATGTCCCGCTGTTTTTGCAGTCTCTTGTACATGAAATATTTGAGTGTCTCAGGTTGCGCTATCTTCAGCCACTCAGAAAGTGTTATCACGTTTCCTTTGCTGCTTGATATCTTCGCGCCGTTCAGTGTGAAAAACTCGTACACCACCGGCACCGGCGGCTCCCAGCCGAACACTTCATCAGACACTATCTTTGATGTGTCATATGAGCCCCCCGCTGCTGCGTGTTCTTTGCCGAATGGCTCGCATGTTACTTTGAAGTGGTGCCAGCGCGCAGCCCACTCAACCCTCCAAGGCATCTTGCCCTCACCCTTAGAAGCGTCTGATATGCCTTTAAACCCGCATCCTTGGGCTTTTCCGCCTGATACGTCGGTTGTCTCGCAGACGTATT
>CAYXON010000140.1:0-3870 GCA_964467145.1 uncultured archaeon
TCAGATCGCCTCTACTTTGAGCCGATAACAGTCGAGGACGTCCTCAACATCTACGAAAACGAAAAACCAGAAGGAGTCATAGTCCAGTTCGGCGGACAAACCCCACTCAACATCGCGCAAGCAATAAGCGACGCAGGCGTGAAAATAATCGGCACAAGCCCGGAGAGCATAGCGCTCGCAGAAGACAGAAAACTCTTCAACAAAATGATGAACGACCTCGGGGTCCCGCAACCGCAGGGTGACACAGCGCACTCCGTAGATGGTGCAATAGAGGTCGCAAACAAGATAGGGTACCCAGTCATGGTCAGGCCATCGTTTGTTTTGGGCGGGCGCGGGATGGCGATAGTATATGATGAGCAGATGCTCAGAGACTACGCCCAGGCTGCGGTCGACGTCTCAGTCGAACACCCCATGTTAATCGACAAGTTCCTAGACAACGCCCTTGAGGTGGAGGTGGATGCCATATGCGATGGTGAGGATGTCTACCTTGCGGCAATAATGGAGCACATAGAGCTCGCTGGTATACACTCAGGCGACAGCGCATGCATGATACCAGCCAGAAACATTTCAAAGAAGAACATTAAGGCCCTAGAGGACTACAGCCAGAAGATAGCCAAGGCATTCAGCGTCATAGGTCTGATGAACATACAGTACGCGATATACAAGGATGAAGTCTACATACTCGAAGCGAACCCGCGCGCATCAAGGACGGTCCCATACGTCAGCAAAGTCACGGGAGTACCGATCGCGAAAGTCGCCACAAAAGTGATGATGGGTCAAAAACTAAAGGACCTTGTTAAATTAGAGGGGGTTAAGATACCTTACTACGGCGTCAAGGAGGCTGTTTTCTCATTCAGCAAGTTCGCAGGAGTCGACCCAATACTCAGCCCGGAGATGAAATCCACAGGAGAGGTCATGGGCATAGACAAATCATTCGGGATGGCATACTACAAGGCCATGCAGGCCGCAGGGATGGGTATACCCTCAAGCGGCAGAGTGCTTCTTTCAATAGCAGACAAAGACAAACAAAAGATGTTAGATGTGGCGAAAAGACTCGCCAAACTAGGTTACGAGCTCGCAGCAACCAAAAAAACCAGAGAATACTTCGAAAAAGGGGGGGTCACATGCTCTCTCGCAAACAAGGTGGGTGAGGAGCGCCCAAACATAGTCGACGACATAATCAACCGCAACATACAGATGATAATAAACACCCCATCAGGCAAACAAAGCAAGGGACGCTCAAGCTACATCCGCGAGTACTCAATAAAACAGAACCTACCTTACATAACAACGGTCGCAGCAGCCTACGCCACAGTAGAAGGTCTTGAGGAGCTTAAAAAATCAGAATACTCAGTAACCCCGATACAGGAATACCACCAGATGAAGAAATAAAACAAGTTTTTCTACTAATCCTGCCAGTAAATAACCAATGCCCATAAAAACTTTAAAGAAACAGCCGCTGCTTGAGCCGCCAGGTGAGAGACCGCCGTTGGATGTCGGTTACGCGGAAAAGAAAGACTTCATAGAGTACCTTGAAGAGTCCAGAAGACTCAGCAGAGGAGGCGACGTCCTTATGGCGCACTTCTACATGAGAAAACTCGGCATATGCGAGAACATAACCGAATCAGACAGGCAGTTGATGCTACAGGACCTTGAGCTTGCGAGAAAACAAAGGTCGGCCGCACATATATCAGACGCCCACAGATACCTCAGGGGCGTCGGGATGAGGCAGGAGCTCACAGACGACGACAAAAGAATCATAACCGGGTGGATAACAGATTATGGAGGAGAAGGCTCACTGGAAGAGTACACGCTTAAGGCAGGACTCATCAGCTTCACCCCACCCACCCCAACACATAAGAGGAGACTGCTAAATCAAGCCAAACGAGTTATTGAAGGGTGCAGAAGAGACGGGGAGTCACTGGACCTCGTCGACACACTCCACGCACTCCACACACTGGGCATGGAATGCCCAATAGCCGAGGGAGAAGCATCAGTCATCAGGAAAGGCCTTGAAAGTATGAGGGAAACCCCAGACTGGAGACTCGGCCGCATGCTATACTACCTAAATGACATGAACGCCCAAATAGGAAAACCAATGGAAAAACAGGACCTACCCCCGCTGAAAAAACTATGACAACAGGTATGCATTCGCTAAAGGCGCCACCTTTATTGAATCCCCCAGACAAAACTGACACGCTGGATGAGTGTCCGGTGGAATGCGTTAATAGACTAGTTGAAAAACTTGGCTTTGACAGAAAAAGCGGACTCAGGTATAAGGGATTGTATAATGCGAGAAGGATATGGCACCTGAGGAGTGTGGGCGTGCCTGTTGAGGTCACAAAAGATGATGAATACGCCATGAGAAGGGAGCTTGCTGAGTGGCGAAATAAGAGGGATGGAGACGCTATCGCAGAACAGCTTTTTCTGATGAAACAATTAAGGGTTGATGTGGAGGTGACAGAAGAGGATAAAGAAAGGATTAGGGGGAAACTAGAGGAGGAAAGATGAGCACACCGCGTTTTTTATAACTTCGGCCTTCACGTCCACATGCAAGGACTTGGGATGGGAGTTCCACTCACAGAAGATGAGAAAGGCTATGCTAAAAGACTGTTAGATAACCTAAAACCAGATGAAGCAAACGATGTCATGCCAAAAATCCACTGCATCTACTGCTGTTCTAAACTTGGTTTGAACGAAGGACTAACTCCGGCAGACATTAGGTATATACGCAAAACAGTTGATGAAAAAAAGAGGTTCGGAGAATATGAGGATGTCATCACAATATACCACCTTATGAACGAATTATCAGAAAGACAAACGACACAACCTACTCTGCCACCGCTGAAAAAGCTTTAGTCCCTGCTCATGCGCCAGGTGAGCACTGGTTTTCTCGCAGCCAGTGTGTTGTCAAGCTTTTTCACTGGAGTGTTGTGGGGTGCGGACTTCACAAGTTCCGGATTGTCCTCGCACTCTTTCGCTATCTTCACAAGTATTTCTATGAACTCATCCATCGTCTGCTTGGACTCGGTTTCTGTCGGCTCAATCATCAAAGCCTCCTCCACAATTAAGGGGAAATATATTGTTGGGGCGTGGACTCCATAGTCCAAAAGCCTCTTAGCGATGTCGAGTGTGTGTACTCCGTGCTCGTGCGCCTGCCTTCTTCCAGACAATACGAACTCATGCATGCAGATTCTGTCAAACGGGAGGTCAAAGTGTTTTTTCAGCTTCTGCCTCATGTAGTTCGCGTTAAGGACCGCGGTCTCGCTCGCGTCCCTGAGGCCTGCGCCGCCCAATGCCTTGATGTAGGCGTAGGCGCGGACCATCACGCCGAAGCTTCCGTGGAAGGCCTTCACCCTGCCGATGGATTTTTTGTGCTCGCAATCCAGGAAATACTTGCCTGCTTTCTCGCAAACCCGTGGCACAGGCAAATAAGGTTTGAGTTTTTCCACAACACCGACTGGCCCGGACCCCGGACCCCCGCCGCCGTGCGGTGTTGCGAATGTCTTGTGGAGGTTCAGGTGTATTAGGTCGTATCCCATGTCACCTGGGCGGGCCTTACCCATTATCGCGTTCATGTTCGCGCCGTCGTAGTATACGAGGCCGCCTTTTTCGTGGACGATATCTGTTATTTCGCAGATGTTCTCGTCAAAGAGTCCGAGGGTGTTCGGGTTTGTGAGCATCAGGCCTGCGACATCCTCTGTCATGTTGGCGCGCAAGTCGTCGAGGTCTACGTCGCCGCTTTCATTAGATTTTATGACGACTACCTCGTATCCGCAGTATCCGGCTGTTGCGGGGTTTGTTCCGTGGCTTGAGTCAGGGACTATTATCTTGGTTCTTTGCTCACCCTTGTCGCGGAAGTATTCTTTT
>CAYXON010000141.1:0-3846 GCA_964467145.1 uncultured archaeon
ATCTCTGTTTTTGTCGCCTTTACCCTCTTCCATAAAAAGTTGTTTATCATGCCTTCGGCAAGCGTCTTCACATAGTGTCCTGTGGGATTCCAGCATGTTCTTTGAGGGGAAGAACACCCCGACGTTGCCTTTAAGTGATGCGAGGTAGTCTATCACGTTCGCTGTGGCTGCCTTATTTTCCGGGTCTTCGCGTCTGTTGTATAGTGTGGTCGTATCTTGGGTTATGATTATTTTACGGTTTTCTTTCGGGAACGGGTTGCCGATGTCGTGTTCTGTTGCGGGCGCGTCAGAGTAGGTGAGAAACTGCCTAAAGAGACTTGTGGGGGATAGTGTCCCAGACATTAGAGTTATTGATTTGGATGTGCTTCTGAGCGTCTTCATCTTCTCCCGGGGGTCAACGTCTGTGAAACAAGCTATTAAGGAATCGCCGTCAGCAACATTCTGTCCGAGGGACTGTTGCTGTGGCCTTAGGTA
The DNA here is from genome assembly GCA_964467145.1 of uncultured archaeon. Lineage (GTDB taxonomy): Archaea > Altiarchaeota > Altiarchaeia > IMC4 > SCGC-AAA252-I15 > JAHIYG01. The sequence continues at coordinate 475 of CAYXON010000141.1, forward strand.
GCGCACGTACTTCAGGTATCTGTCGCCTGTTAGCTGTGATATGCCTGAAAGAACTGATGACACATTGCATACGACTGGGCTGTCAAACAGCTCCGGCATCTCTTCACTTGATGTCTTCGTCTCGAACTGCTTTTGGATAACATCCGATACGCTCTTCAGGTTTTTGCATTTTTCCAGGTTGATGACGAAGGCTGTGCTCCCGTTGTGGAGCACCCACGCAGAGCCGTCAACTATCTCCACATCCAATGGCAGATCGTCTCTGGCTGAAAAATCTGCGCTATCCATCACCCTTTCTGTGAACCACTGCCTGATGGATTGCTCAAGAGTTGAAAGGAAAGATATTGCATCCAATGCCTGCAGCTGGTGTTTGGACAGGTCGTAGTCTCCGCCGGGTTTTAGGGATTCTTCAAGTAGTTTAACTGAGTCCACCATGGAAGTCATGCTGGATGACTCCGTGTTATCTTCTATTATGTGTTGTCCGAGGTTATGCGCCTCGTCAAAGACTAGGTGGACCTGCTGGGGTGAGCACCCCAGCCAGTTGCGCTGGAACAGCACATCCCTGATTCGCTCGTTGAGGAAGTATATGTAGTGGAGTACCATGACTTTGGCGTCAGGTAGCGTCTTTTTCATCGCCTCATATGGGCACGCTGGAAAATTAAGGTTAAGGCACCTGCGCCTGAAGGTTTCCGCATCTTTAGGCGACCTCTGAAAGGATTTCACCAGCGCATAAACGGATGACCTAAGCTTTAGGCTTTTGGCGCCGGACTCAAACGTGTTGATATAATACGGGCAACCCTGCCCCAACACGCCTTTTCGCATGCCCTTCACAGAGTTCATGAGAAAATCGCCCATTGATGTGACTGCTGAGCCTTTTTTTAGCCGTTCAACAGCTTTGAGTTGCGCGGCTTTGCAGCGGAACCGCGATACCCCAGCCGGGCAGGAGTCTTCTTTTCCTTTTAGAAACCCTGAGGGCACGTTGAATCCGACTTTGTTTAGGTGTCCGAGTTCGCGCAGGAAATTATCGTATTGGCTGTGGGTGCGTGTTAGCACAACTATTTTATCGTCTTTGCCGACTGAGTTCAGAAGACCTGCCAGGACAAGCGATGTCTTTCCAGTGCCCGTGGGGGAGTTCAGAAATAATATTCCGCCTTGTGCGCCGTTAGACTTCACTGCGTTGATGCCCTCAAGCTGTCCGGTGCGGAACTCATCATATGCGAAAAAACGCATCGGAGACTTGACCGCGTTACCGCGCGATTGCCTGTAAGCTTCAACCCGTTTATCCAAATATGAGTCCGCATCTGGTGCGGCCACGTCTTCTGAGTAATAATCCGGGTTCAGCTCAAGTATGCCCTCAAGCTCTGTCAAACGCCCCCGAAAGTCTTTTAATTTATTGGAGTCCGCACCGCCCGGGGCAACACCACCCAAGCATTTTTTGATTTGAGCAAGAATCCGTCGGCGACGCTCAAGTTCAAGACCGCAAACAGCCCCATACTCTCCGAATAATCCCTCGACATCACTGACAGAAACCACAACAATAAACAGGGAACAAACAGATAAAACACCACAAGATACCAACGGAAAAATAAAACACCCCCCTCAGCTCGCACGCGACATCGCCAAAACACTGAAAGCAACAGTCGAAGAACTATTCATGTTTGAAGACTAATAGTCCTTATTTTTATTTTTTAGATGGAATAATGCTTTATGTTGAAGTGTGTGATTGGGGGTTAATTGCAGATTTTAGGTCTAGTTTCAGGGTATATCTTGTCACATAATGTTTTATCCCCTGTTTTGTTTAACATTTTTAAGTAGCAGTCATCCCTAACCAACAAGTCTAATCCATTCATGCAATCGAGTGGATTTTCCATCCTGTTGGTCAAGTAATTGAAGCACACTTCCTCATCTAGTAGTCTATCCTCTGCCTCACAATACGACAAGTCATCAGTTCTGTTAATGAGGTAGATAAGACAGATAATCCTCATACCAGTAGTATCATAATCTTGAATCCTACCTGCGGTCTTATTGCATAATACCTTGTCAAAAATTTTTTCGTAGTGCATGTTACAGCCTAGTCGGTACTTCTCGGGTATCTGCTCGCAAATTGAAGAGTCATTTAATGCTGCACTAACGTCATTGTAACAAGACCAGATCCAGTAGTTATCTGTAATTTCCCCGCATAGAGACAGATTTTTATAATCCTGAGCCACTTTAAACAGGCAGTCTTGCACAAGAGTATAGTCGTCTCGCGACTTTGCATCTATACTTTTGCAGAGGGTTGCGTTAAAATGCACATTGAAGTGTTCGTAACAGTTCACCCTAAACTTTTCAGGCATCACCTCACATATTGAAGGATCTTGCGATATATTCATAAAATGTTCAAAACACACGACTCTTTTGTCATCGACGTTAGCCCCGCCATAGCTTCCGCTTGTTTCATAACCCTCTATTTTTACACACAACGAAATGTTTTCATCCTCTATTGCCAGATACAAGTAGCACTCATCGCTGTACTTGAAATAGGAGGAATTACTGGCCTCAACCTCGGCCTTTGCTGCGTCACACAAAACATGATCAAATGAATGGTTAAACTGGACATAACAGCCGGGTTTGTACTCGACCGGCATATCCTCACATATGCTAAAATCCATTCTATTCAATGCGACTACATTATAGCACTCGCCTGACCTGTCTTCTATTCTCCACGTCCCGTACTGTGTGCCAGTAAAGTAAGGTTTTATTTTATCGCAGATGGATATATTGCCGGTCTTGGAGGCGATGATGATGTAACACTTCTCCATATACATACTTTCAAAATGCCCACCTGAGTAGGTCATATTCTCACAATAGTTTATGTTACCGGTCTCGTTCGCTAAAGATATATAACAGTTGAATGCATCATCATACGAGTCAAAGCCTGTGCACACCCCCTGTAATCCTTGTTCTAAAGCAGAATCTAAACACCCGGAAAAAATCATCAACACAGACAAAAAAATAACCAGCTTCATATAGGATATAAATTAACTCCATTGATATAAAACCGTCCGAAACATTTATTTTTTTGGAGATTTTCTATAAGCTCAGAAAGTATACGATGCTGGTTTTTGACTGAGTTGAAGTATGTGCAATATATAAATTTAAGACATTATACATAATGTTTCAGCAAAAGATGAAGAACAATATATTTGCTCAAATTAGTTTTTTGTGACGTTTTCTGTGCCAGTAATCCAGTCTTGCGGGTTTTTCCAGTCTGCATCCTGTGTTTTTGCGAAGTGTACTTCAACAACTCCTTCCCCCTCCAGTTCCTCTAGTTTCGGGTATTCGTAGGGGTATAATATGCGGTTAGCTCTTGCGTTTTCGACATATCACCACACC
>CAYXON010000142.1:0-3844 GCA_964467145.1 uncultured archaeon
GAAGGCCTAACTTGATTTTACGAGCGCTCATTTTACAAGTAATACTTATGGCTTAGGGATATTTAACGGCGTATATGAGGTCGCGGACCTTGTTTGCCAAAGAAACGACGACAAGGACGGAAAATGCGAATGAGACAAGACCCACCTCCGCACCCACGTTATAGTATAGGTAGTAGGTTACGGCACCGCTTAGTGCCGCCGCCGCAGAATAGAGTATGACCTCGTTCACTTCAGCCACATGCGGTTGAGTTTCCTCTTTTTTTTCTTATCCTTGGGGGAGAGGTTCTCGTCTTCCTCGTCCTTCTTTTTCTTTTCCATAGTATATCACTTAATACATTTTTTTAACTATTTTAATGAACTCTGCGACATCCCTTTCAATCTCAGTAGTAATTGAATTGTATACTATAGAGTCATCTATGCGTCCGTACTCGTGGGCGATTATGTTCCGCATCCCCTTTGCATCCTTTAATCTGTCTGCGAGTTGGGGGTTTATTATTTGTGCCTCACAAAGTTTGTCGAATAGTTTTCTCTCATCATCAATGATGAGATTTTTTTCTTTTAGTATGAGTTTAGATAGGTCAATAACTGCCTTGATAATCTTTTCAAAATATCTCTCACATGATGCCTTGTTCTTTATCTCAAGATATTGCTCAAGGCTAGTGGGTTTTATCTGGGATAACTCAGTGAGGTATTTTTCGATTTCTTCAATCTTATCAGCTATCCTCATTTTTTGTAAATCACTTTCCCATTCTCATTTATCTCTTTTATTATCTTTTCATCAAGGACATTATATACCTGTACATCAATCCGTTGACTAACTCTGCCCAATATCCTCTTACGGAATAATGTAGCTTCTGCAAGATCAATGGTTGTGAACATGACAGCCAAGTCAATATCGGATGTGAGTGTGAGTCTGTTATTAACTGCTGAGCCAAAAAGGATTATCTTCTCAACTTTACTAAATAGCACATCATCAGATATCGTGTCAACTGCATCATTAATCAGCATCCGTATGTGTGATCCCTTCTTCAGGTCAAATTCAGTTGCAAATAAAGAAGCATCTTTTATGAACCTTAGTTTCGCCCGGATGTCACGGGATAACCGGTTTTTCTCAGATTGTGTTAGGTTAACGCCATTAAACTGTTTTTCAATGATGTTAAGTTCACGCTTGCCAAAAACCTTCCTAGCCCATTCACTAGACCTTAAAAAAGACAAAAAATCCATAGTAAATAACCTCAATAAGGGTTATAATAACTATTATGTAGGTTATATATAAATAACGTTATTTTATCCATTTGTCTAGTGTGTTGTTTTTCTTTTTTATTTCTAGTTTGTGGATGTTGAATTTTTTGTAGAGCATGCCCTCTTTTTTCATGAGTTGCTCGGGGTTTTTGGAAATTGAGGGGGCCATGAGGATTGCGACAACGTCTTGCCTTAGGTGCTCGCGCATAAAGTCGCGGTATCGTTTCAGCTGAAGTACAGCGGGCAGGCCGGCTTTGACGGATTTGAGCTCGACCACACAGTATCTGTCGCCGATTTTACCGTAAAGGTCGAAGAGTCCTAGGGGCGTCTTGTACTCGACTGATTTCAGCCTGAAACCATCGTCAACCTCGGCAGGGTGCTCGGCGAGATAGTCGCGCATGTCATGTTCGGTGTGGGTCAAATCGAGTTTTTTGTCGTCTGAGAGGGCGGGGTATGCGCGGTAGTCTATTACTTCCTCAATCGTTATCCTTATCTCCTCAAAGGGTTTCACAGTCCGCTGGCTGAAGATTAGAACCTTACCGTCTTCTGAGGAAACTGAGGTGTCGGTTGGTGAGCTCATCCAGTTCACGGGCTTAAAGCCCCCAGGTGAGTGGACTATTAAGGTGGAGTCAGATTTCAGAAGTATTATCCGATCGCCTGAGCCAATCACTGAGCGGCTTCTGCCCCAGTACTCTATGGCACATCTGCAGATGAGGATTATGGATTTGTGCTCCCCCAAATCATCGGTGAGTTGTTGAACAATGTCCGGGTGGTTCATGACAGTTAGAAAAAAGGGAGAAAGAGAAGAAAAATAAAAGGTTTAGGGACTTATACGTCCCTAGCCTTTAGTGTGCTGCGGTTGTTTTCCTTGCAGCGCTTCTTTGCCTTGTTGATTAACGTGGCTACTTCGCCGTTTAGTGCGTCGTAGAAGTCTGCTCCAACACTCATGTCTCCAACAAATTCCTTTACCTTTGACTTAACTATCAAGTCTGCCATTTTCTTTTTTCACCTCTTCTTTAAAAAAAAATTTATAATACCTATTGGTGAAAGTACTATAAAAAGGTTTTCCAGCTTATTTCATATTTAAATTAAATAGTGTATTTAGTTCGCGTCCTGCGGGTAACGCTTCAGCTCATAACACCAGCTGCCGCGGCATGTCGTGTACACTTGACCGTCGTCCATGTCTGTAGTCCCCTGATTAATTCCATCATCAATTGGTGTTGGAAGTTCCTCGTCTTGGTCGTAACATCTTCCGCCGTAGCATAGTGCGAGCGGTCCGCAGTAGTCGCTGACCCTGGTTGTTTGGTTGACGTACACGCATCTGCTGCTTGCTTTGGCGGGGTTCTTGCACTCGTAGTCGATAAAGTCCTGAAGAACGATTGGTATTCCGTCAGCGTCTGCTCCGCAGTAGGGTTTGCTCCATCTTGGGATTCCGCAACTCTCGTTTGAGCTGCAATATATTCCGCAGGGGGGGCACGAGCCGCCGCAGTCCACACCTTCCTCGTCGCCGGTTTTCACACCATCTGCGCATGAGCTACATGGTCTGCAAATTCCGCCGCAGTCAACTCCTGTCTCGCCTTGGTTTTTCACACCATCATAACATGATAGTTTTGGTTGGCATATTTTCTCACCCTCAACGCACACCTCGTCTGCCCGGCACTGGTCAAATACGTCGCGCTCAGATGTTGTGTTGCAGTAGGCGTCTTCAAAGCCTGGGTTAACGCATTTGTGGGTTATTTTGTCGCGCACTATGTAGGCGCCGTAGCAGAAGTAGTCTGTGTAGTTGTCTTGCCCGCATTCAAGGTCTATAACGCAGGATGGAAGGGTTTTTTTAGAGGGCTCAGACGCACTTGTTTGGGTTTGGTTTGCCTGATTTTTTGTTACCTCAGGCGTCTGGAGGGCGTACAAGATGAATGATACGACTATCAGGAGCACGCCGACGTAGAACAGTTCCAGTCTCATGTATTATTTTCGGACATTCACTGCATAAATACTAAAATCCACGTGGGCTTGGCTTGGAGCTATCTGATTTTTCCAAGCAGTCTGTTGACTTCCCGCACTCAAATGGTGTCTCAGATATTAGGTATTGCTCCCAGCCTTCGGAGATCAGGTATGTGCTGCCTTGGCCGTCAAGTGGTATTCTCGCACCTGGGGTGAGTAGTTTCTCCTGTCCTTCGCGGGTTAGTCGAACATCAAGAAGTACCTTGTTGTCTTCGTCTTCTGTTGGATGCACTGTCAAACCTACTACTGCACCCTTCCTAATGCATCCCTGCAGTATCGCCTCATCTGTCATCTCCTGCGGCACGTCCTTGATGTATTTTATCTCATCTAAAACAACTTCAAACATTATTTCGACCTCGTAAAAAAATTCGTTTTATGTTATGGTGCACACACTATAAAAAGGTTATGGTTTTTGCTCATTCCTTCTTTATGAGCGGCAGCATCATGAAAGTCACAACAGCTGACATCACCATTATCAGAACAGACGAGATAACGCTGTTAATCTGCTCGGGTGAGAAGATTAGTATCAAACCCAAAAACAGCATCATGTTGCCTGACAGAAGCTTTAGTGTGCGGCCCTCAGACTCCTTCATCCTTCTAG
>CAYXON010000143.1:0-3835 GCA_964467145.1 uncultured archaeon
CCGTATCAATGAAGAATTTCACCTTAAATCACCACTTATTGAAATAACTCTAAGTCTTATATGTTATACCCTATTATAAACAAGGATGAAAACCAAGAGATGGGCTATGGGTCTTGTGCTCGCATCAACCCTTGCCGCAGCATCTGGGCAGATACTCATAAAAACAGGCACAAACAACCTAGGTGATGGAACACTGCCAGATCTTGGTGATTTACTCGCAATATTGTCAGCCTTTCTGCCTCTTGTCATCGGATATGGACTCTACGCCCTAAGTGCAGGGGTGCTGATATTCGCGCTAAAACACGGGGAACTGAGCGTCCTATACCCGATATACGCTATGAACTTCATATGGGTGGCGATAATGTCGCCCGTGTTTTTCCCGCTCCGCGACAGCATGAACCCGCTAAAGTGGGCTGGGGTTGCAGCAGTTGTATTTGGAGTCGTGTTAATAGGTTACGGCAGCGGAGGTGATGGCGGTGACTGAACTTTGGGCTGCTGCGACAATACTTGTGTGCGCTTTCGTTGGCTCATTCGGGGCAATGTACTTCAAAAAAGGCGCTGACAAACTTGAGCTAAGTGTGAATGGGCTTATCAGAAACTTCGACCTCATCAAGGGGCTAGTAATATACGGGGTCTCAACGATAATGTACGTCATAGGCATCAAAGGCGGGGAACTATCAGTTCTTTTCCCTCTAGTGTCAACAGGATACATATGGACCTGCCTTCTGTCAGTGAAATACTTAGGTGAGAAGATGAACAAGACCCGTTGGGCTGGGATAGCATGCATACTCCTGGGCGTAAGCCTCATAGGTTTGGGCTCAGGTTAGGTTTATTACCAACATATTCTGATTTGTATTAGGGATGGACAACAAACTTAAAGTCGTCTTGGCTGCTGCACTCATATTAAGACTCGTTTTCTGGGCGACAGCTCCCGTGACAGCTGATGCGTGCCTGCACTTCAGCATAGCAAAACACATGGCTGAGGACTTGAGTGTGCCAACGTTCGAGTACTTTGTCGGCCAAGACCCCTACTGGTGGCCGCCACTTTTCCACATAGCAACAGCTGCAGTATACAAGGTTACTGGCGCACTGACCATAACGCCGCTAATATTCGGGGCAGCAGGGCTCATAGTATTTTACATATTCTGCAGGAGATTTTACCCAAAACACGCTGCAACAGCCACAATAATACTCTCTTTCCTGCCATTCCACACGTACTACTCAGCGATAGGATACGTTGATACCCTCATCTTCACACTATCTGTAGCCTCATACTACTTCTACTACAGTTTCAGACAAGACAAAAACAAAAAAAATCTACTTTATGCGGCAGCCGCTGCTGGGCTTTCAGCTGCAACACACTACAACGGCCTGATACCATTTCTTGCCATATCAGCTCACATGCTACTAAAAGACAGGAAAAACGCGCCAACATTCATCGCAGCAGCGGCGCTGCTTTCCTGCCCATGGTACATAAGAAACACAGTAGTTTTCGGAAATCCAATATGGCCCAAAGTTTACGGCGGATACTACCCTGCTGAATCCGCTGTCATGTCCATGACACCAGCAAGCATGGTGGCGAACGTGATAAACCCAGGTAGGTGGGCGACCGCTTTATTCGACTTCTGGCTTGGAGCCCCAAACTCTGGTGAGGACATAGTCGACAATGTGGAAGTTGCAAAAAACAGATACCCACTATTTGAACTCCCGCTTGTTGCATGGTTTATCTCAATCCTGTGGCTAAGCATGCTCGCGGCTGATGCTGCGAGAAAAGATTGGAAAAACATGATGTTCCCTGCGCTTGTCTTAATCTTCTGCCTAATACCATTCTCATCAAACGGGCTGGCGAGGATGTTCACATCAGCAATACCATTTGCCGTCATCGCCATGGCCAAAGGATACGACAACCTCAGCTCACGTTTTAAGAAACCACTTCTTGCAGTTACGCTCGCGACAGTCCTTATCGCAAGCTACGCATACGCCAACACATACCAGAGCATGAGGGCTCCGTATCAGCCATTCTTCAACATGATGCGGGATGAGATAACTGACAACAAAAGCGTCATCATGCCGTTCAACATGCAGGAATGCATCTACTACTCGGAAAGAATATGCGAGAGAGTTGGAAGCCGATGGGGCATACCCAGGCCAACGGAGAGTAACATCGACGAACTTCTGAAAGCATATGACATATCATACGTCTGCTGCACATCAATGAACTGGAACGCACAATCCGAAAACGACAGGATGATATGCGAACACTTCAAAAACCAGCCACCCACCATAAAATACGAAAAAGACGGCGTATGGGGAAGCTGCTACACAGTCAGATAATTTATAGGACAACACCATATCTATTAGACGTCAAATGGGCAAGAAAATACTCGTAACAGGGGGAGGAGGCTTCATAGGGTCAAATCTCGCAGAGCACCACCTCAGAAAATCAGACGAGGTAACAGTTGTTGACAACCTGTCAAGGACAAAATACAACATAGAATACCTCAAACAAAACTACCCACAGATAAAATTTATAAAAGCAGACATATCAAAGCCGAAAACATTCGAAAAACTAGACCTCACAGAACTTGACATCACATACCACTGCGCAGCACAGGTCGCGGTCACAACATCATTAGAAAATCCAAGACAAGACTATGAGACAAACGCTAACGGAACATTCAACCTATGCGAGGCAATAAGAAAATCCGGCTCAGACCCTGCAGTAGTATTCTGCAGCACAAACAAGGTATATGGAGACCTTGAGCTGCCGGTAAAAGAGGGGAAAACTAGATACAGCTACCGCGACATATTAGGAATCGACGAATCATACCCGATTGAGACAAACTGCCCGTACGGCGGCTCAAAAATAGTAGCAGAATACATACTCGACACATACAACAAAAGCTTCGGGCTAAAGACAGTCAAGGCGAGGATGAGCTGCATCTACGGCACAAGACAATTCGGAAACGAAGACCAAGGCTGGGTCGCCTGGTTCACAATCGCCGCAATAACCGGAAAACCCATAACAATATACGGCGACGGAAAACAGGTGAGGGACATACTGTTCATAACAGACCAGAACCGCGCCTTCGAAACACTCGCAGAAAAGATAAAAAAAACGAACGGCAAGGCATACAACCTAGGAGGAGGCCCAGACAACACAATATCGCTATATGAACTACTTGACATAATAGAGGAGCAGACAGGCAAACGCTCAAAGATGAAAAAAGATGACTGGCGCATGGGAGACCAAAAAGTCTACATCAGCGACATACAAAAAATAAAAAAAGAAACAGATTGGACGCCAAAAGTCGGGGTCAGAGAAGGCGTCGAAAAAATAGCGGCCTGGACAGAAGAAAACAAAAAACTATTCAACTGAGGGAAAAAATGAAAGTGCTTGTGACAGGAGGTGCGGGATTCATAGGAAGCCACATAGTAGACGGACTAATCAGCAAGGGGCATGAAGTCAGGATACTCGACAACCTAGACCCCCAAGTACACGGAAAAAAACAAAAACCCCCCGAATACCTCAACAAAAAAGCCGAATTCCTAAAAGGCGACGTACGCGACAAAAAAGACCTCAAAAAAGCGCTCGACGGCGTTGATGTAGTTTTCCACGAGGCAGCCGCAGTTGGTGTGGGACAATCAATGTATATGATAGACTACTACGTCGACGTCAACTGCCGCGGCACAGGAATGCTACTTGAAGAAATAGTCGGCGGAGAACACGACATAAAAAAACTGATAGTCGCATCATCAATGAGCATATACGGGGAGGGAGTATATGAATGTGGAAAATGCGGGAAAATAAACCCGGACTTCCGCGGCGTCAAAC
>CAYXON010000144.1:0-3833 GCA_964467145.1 uncultured archaeon
GGTCTTATCCTCTTTCCACCTGCTCTTATGGGGTGCAGGACCATCTCACGCATCTTATCATCGTCTATTGATGCGTACTCCTCCATCACTGGCTCGACGGCCTCGCACTTTTCTATTATGACGTCTTTGATGTCCATCTCATTAAATATCCTAATAAGTCTATTTAAGAGGGAATAGCGATTTAATAGCTTCTTCGCTGACGTCCTTTACGGACTTAAACACGTAATCCGGGCGCTCCAGGTTTATCTCCTCACTCGTGTGAGTGTCTGTAAGGACAGCCATGACTTTCATACTGCAGGCTTTCGTACCCCTTACCCCCCTCAGGTGCAGCTCAAACAGGTCTACAAGTGTGTCGTCAAGGTCGAATATTGCAGTATCACAGCTTATATCCACCAGCATTTGGACCGGCAGTTAATAAATTCTACTATCAATAACTTAGCATCATGAAAGTCACATCTACTGCGGCCGCGTACCCTGGGCTTCCGGTAATATTTGCTGAGGGATTCAGCGACTACAGGAAACGGCTTTCAGGTCACAGTCACGTGAGCCTCGCGTTGACTGACGTCAGCGAGATGGTCAAGACCGAGACCACAGCAACCATCACTGCCGCTGGCATAGAATTCAAACTAGATGAGCACACCCAGCAGGAGAGCAGGGCAGCCGCAGTATACAATCTGATAAGGTCGATGCTAGATATGGCAGTCGAGCAGACTGGGGTGTCAATAGTTTCAAAAAATCATGGAATAATCACTGGCTCCTCAGATTCCGGGGCAGCAGCGCTTACATGGGTTCTCGATGACCTTCTCGAGCTTAACCTTCCGCTATATCGGATGGAGGAGCTGGCAAGACCAGTCAGTGAGACAGCATATCGAAGCATATTCGGCGGCCTGAGCGAATACCTTATAGACTCATCAGGCAACGTCAGCGTCACACAACTTAAGAAGGCATCATTTTTCTCAAACATGGTCATCTACGCAGTACCCTTTGACATCAAAAGATTCAGCGCAGACGACCTTCACATGCGGGTAGCAAGACACGCCAAATACAGGGATCGTGTGGACCAAGTAAACATAAGGATTGACGAACTACGCAGGACAGTTGATGAAAGAGACCTCACAGGCCTTATGCGGCTTATGGAACTTGAGTCAAGGACAGTCCACACAATGTTTTCTGAGATGGGGATGGAGGTAATAAAGCCTGAGATGCGTGATGTCATAGACTCGGTGCTTGAGATGAGGGCTCAGGGCACAGATGCCTACTGGAACGTCGCGGGAGGGAGTTGCGTCTACGTAACAACACTACTAAAACACGCTAAAGAAGTCACCCGAACCCTCAAGGATGCAGATATAAGATATCGCAACTTAAAGGTTGCAGACGGCGCTAAAACAGTCAATTAACATCTTTTTATAGGTTGTAGTCCCGTATATGAATTGATGAACCTGATAACCTGGTTTATTTCACTTCTCCCAGGTGGTAGGAGATATGTTTCAAGCCGCAACAGCAAAGACCATCTCTTCCACATGAGTGGAGCCGGCTGCCCCTACTGCGGTAGCATACTTGATGAAAACAGACTATATTTCAGAAAGACTAATCAAGCGCTCAAAGGAGGGCTTTCACTCTGCCGCATATGTAACAAGACGATGTCTCAGAAGACCCTCAATGACTACACTTGAATCTAGAATCTCTCCCATTCGTTGGTGTCGTCAAAAACTAGCTCCGAGATATACAGTGGTTTTTGCTTCAGTTCTCTGGCGTGGTCGATGTCCCTCAACTTAAAAAGATATGACAAGTAAGTTACTGCGTTCCTCAAGGGTTCATGGTCAAGCAGTCCCTGCGGTGGATGGTTCAGAAGTGACAACACATCACCTATCCTCTGTAGCATCCGGTCTTCATATGTTAGCCTGACTGGGCGCTGGTGTTTCGGCTGCAGCGCTAGCCTAACGTTTGCGGTTCCGAGACCTCGTTCCACAAGGTCGTTTATGGCAGTGATTACCTCAATGCCAACGGCATCCTCCCCCTGCTGGAACCTCCTTAAAAGATGCATGAATTTATCATCGTCTAATCCGCTGTTTTCAACATAACCCAGTCTCTTCACAGTCTTTGATTCAATATTCAATTGACTCTGAAGGTTCTTCGGCCACTGCACCCATGGTTTGGGCGAGAACATACTACTCAATGCAATGTATTTTGCTATTACCTCAGGATGATGATCATGCACCATAACATCAAATATGCGGGTGTATGCTAATGCATAATCTCTCGCCCTTTGCATGACCTCAGCAGGTTCAAGGGTCTTTAATGGTGCGAGCCTCGCAGCTATCATCCTCTGGCATTCTGGCGGCGCATTAACCTGCTCTAAGTATTCTTCTATTACTATTCGCCCCCCGTTAATCTCTCCAATCCGCTGGATTACCTGCTTTGTATTGGCTCCGTTCCCTTTTGTTACATATGCTGGTGTTGCTATTGCATGAAAGAGGGTCCTTCTGAAACCGGGGGGTATCTTCCTCCTATTTGATTCCTCCTCAACAACGAGCGCTATTTCTGAGAGTGCAGCCACAGCCTTTTTAGGGTCGTCATAGAAGTTACGGTAACTCTGTAGAGTCCTTAAAGCCTCTCCCCGGTACTGTGGCAGGAAACCAACCCTCTCCATCTCTTCCCCAGCAGTTTGCTCAGCCTCAGCCAAAGCATTCTCCTTCTGTCTTCTGTGAGTTTCCTTGCTCTCCTGCCTTTGCTGCTTGGCACCCTCGGATATGTGCATGACCCTCAGGTATCTGCACAGTATTGGGACATTGTTCCTTAATTCCCGTCTTATGTTGTTGACTGAGTTTCTGGCATAGCCCATTATTTCCGCGGCTTCGCCATCGGTTTTCCCCTCCACTGCTATTAGCTCAAATACTTTTTTGTATCTGTCGGCTAAGTCTGACTCGTTAAGTATCTGGGCGACAGCCTCTGCCTCAAGCCTTCTTTGCGCCTCGACCTCCGGTAGTATAACCCCCCTTATTGTTTGGATGACATGTGTTGGCATCCCCCTTTCCGCTGCTATGGTTTGTGGGGATTTCGCATCCATCACCTCAAAAAAGACATTTCTAAACTCTGTGAGTGGGATATCCCCCAATAAGTTTCCTCTGCGCTCTACCCACGCTTGTTCGGTGCCTTCAGGTATCTTGGACTGCGTCCGTATGTACTGGTTTATCCTCAAAGCCAGCTCAGTCAAAGACCTCGTCTCCTGCGGCACATTCATCCACTGACTTGGCGCATCAAGCTCTTCATACCATCTCCTGCTGCGTATTATAGTGCTGTTGACTTCCTCAACCCCCTGCCTTACTGATTCGTCGTTGACGTAGCGTCCATCAACTGGTTCAGTGGAAAAACATCCCGGGTGCGCGAGCTCGCTGAAAAGCGCAAGCCCATACTCTTTTGGAGTGCCCAAATCAGCGACTACTTCATCTACTTTGGATGCGAGTTCCGCGAGTTTTCCGACTGACTCCACAGCCCTTGCCGCAAAAACCGGCGTTGAAGCTATTGCCTCAAGCGCAGGTTCCCTATAACGCTGTGGGAAATCAGTTTTCCGCATCTGCTCATCAGCCTCTGACAACGCCTTTAAAGCCTCTTTCGCAGTCTTTTGCGGGACCTGGGAGACTGCGCAAACCTCTCTTACCGCGTCTGAACATCCCCTAAACTTGCTGACTGCAAGTATTCCCTCAACAGCGGTCATGGACTCACTGTGGACCCTAGTGAGTGGCTGCATTCTGGCGACATCATCTTCTGTGACTGGTACGACAGCGAGCAGCCTCCGCAGTGCCGGTACTTTACCTGCAACTAATCTGTTTACT
>CAYXON010000145.1:0-3816 GCA_964467145.1 uncultured archaeon
TGTTTTTCCTCAAGAACCAGTTTTTCAGCCGCCTCCGCCCCCCTGTACCACATTTTCCCCCCATACGTGGCCCGGCATACTATGTCTTCTCCCCTGACTGATAGCGTGAATGATGCGATGCCGTCATCGTCTGTTTTTCCAGTCATCCTCTGGAATCCACTGCATGACAGATGTATCTGCTCCCCGCTCATGGGAGTCCCCTGTGACGTTAGGGCTACTTTGGCTGTCAGGTTTCCCGCAGTCTCGTATGTTATGTTGATGCTGGTGTTTTTAGCCTCGTTGAGGAAGTCACCGAACATTACTGTGTTGTTTTTGTGGAGTTGCGGGTTCATGCAGGCGCCGTCAACGCACACAAGTGTTCCGTTGCATGGTCTTGAGTCTGAGCAGTTGATTGCTGTGTTGTTGTTTATTCTCTGTGCTGCGTCAACAACGGTGATTGTCTTGTTCATGAGCTCCTCCACAGTTCCGAAGTATAGTAGCTCTAGCTGGTATGTGCCGTTGCCGCCTTCTGAGTCCAATATTATTGTTTTCTCACCTCGCGTCGGGGGTGTACTGTCTTCTATTAGCTCAGTTGACGTGTAATCAAAGTATTCGCTGTCATTGTGTGTGTTGTTGGCGTCATATAAATCGTCTTCGAACCTGTAAAGTCTTGTTGGGGGGTTGTCTGAGCTGGCGTTCTGTATCTTGTATTGGGTGTGCATGGGTACCGGCACATTGAACCTGTGGAATATGTCGTCTACTATGAACGCTGTCGCAGTATCCGGTATCACGCTTATGTTGAAAATTATCTTTACTGCATTGCCAAGGTCTTCGTAGCTGCCGTTGCAGACGATGTCCGGTATCAGATTAACTGTGTACTGCCTGCTGTCAGTGCATGTGAACTCCTCAGATGATGCTATGCTCACTCGATTGTTGATGCATCTGCTGCATGTGTTCCACTCGTATCTGCAATAGCATGGGCTATTTTTTGGGTTCGGGGGTTTTTTCGCAAATGACGTGCTTGAACCCTCAACTGGTGTGCCCCAACCATTAGATGGCGGTGCGGTGCAGACTGCGTCTTCTTTCTCGTCTTCGTCGCATTTGGCGTCTGCGAGGCTTGAACATATTTGTTGGCAGCTCTTACCCTCTCCAATATTTCCTCCTTTTTTCTTGCTTTTTGACCCTGGTGTGTTTGCTGCTGCGCATCCTTCTACGCAGTTTTTGACGTATTTGTCTCTGTCGCATTTTTCAATCCATCCGAGCACGAGGTATGCGCTGTCAAGTAGTGTGTAGCCTGTGCAGGTGTGTGTTATGTTTATTTCTGCGGTTTGCGTGTTTTCTGTGCTGCAGTTTATCTGCAGGACTCGTGGGGTGTCTTGTTTTTGTGGATATCCTTCGCCCGAGATTATGGTCTCGTTGTAGCATACCTTATCGTTTACTGTGATGAGAGTTTTTCCTTCGACTGGTAAGAGGTATTCTTTGTGGTTTCCTGTGCCTGGTTTTTGCATGTCTAGGTTTGAGCATTCTCTTGAGTCGTTGACCTCTCTTGTCGTGCACCCCACCTCGACCGTCAGTGTTATTGTTTTTTCTCCTGTCCAAATCCTGTCTTGCTCACGGACTTCTGGTTCTGCAACGTATATTATCCCACACCCGTTTTCAAAGACTTTATCTTCGAATTTGAAGCATCCTGCGTCGATGTTTTCTCTTCCATCTATTTGCCCGCTGAATGTGTTGTTTGATGGTCCGTGGGTTGCAGGCAGTGATGTGCAGTTTCCTTTTTCTTGTGTGTAGGTGTGGTTTGCAGTCAGTGCCTCAGAGGTTCTGGTGTTCCATTCGCTTATTGTGTCTTTGTAGAGGAGCATCCTCATGAGTGTGCTGTTTAGGAGAACATCCTCGAGGGTGTTGTTTTGCGATGTCGCGTCTGCGGTTGCGAGAATCAGGCAGAATAATGCCGTGATTATCTGGGGTTTCATCTCCTTGTATGAAAGCCCAAAAACATACTTAAAAAAGAGTGTGTTAGCTGGTAATTATACCTTTCATACTGTTTTGTTGTGATTTTATTTTGTGTTCGTATAGTAGTTTATGTTTTGGCGTTTTTTGGGTTTTTTGTTGGTTTTGTCTTTGGCGGGTTTTGCGTGTGCTGAGGTGATTAAGCACCCTGTACCGCCTGTTGTGGCTTTTTCCCAAGGTGATGTCTCTCGTTTTATGGATTCTGCCAGGTTGAGCGGTAAAATCGGGGAGGGTCTGTACCGTAACGTTAGTTTTTTAGGAGATGATGAGTCTGTCCGCGTCATGGTCTTCCTCAAAGATACACCCTCCATTCAAGGGGATATTGCAAAGATTAATTCTGAGTCTGGTGATTTGGCGAAGAAGCAGGAGTTGAGGCTTAATGCTGTGATGGACAATGTTAAGGCCTCCCAAGACAAGGTGTTGCCCAAGCTCGGCAGGGCCGATTTTGAGATTAGGCACAGGTTTTCGACAGTCAACGGGTTCTCAGGATATGTCACAAAAGCAGGTCTTATGAAGCTTCTAGCAGATGACGAGGTAGCGCACATTGATGTTGTCCGCCAGGCAGTACCACACCTCGCAGAGAGCGTTCCACTCATTAACGTTACTGGGTCTGGGGTCTGGGGCATCCAGGTGGGTGGCGTCAACATCACAGGTCTTGGCAGGTCAGTTTGCGTTATTGACACGGGCGTCGACTACGGGCATTCCAACCTTGGTGAGTGTAGTCAGGCATCTTTTCTTGCCGGAACTTGTGCGAAAGTCCCGTGGGGGTATGACTATAATATGGGGGATAGTGATCCGATGGACGGGTACAGTCACGGCACACACGTTGCGGGGATTGTCGCATCAAACCACGGTACATATCGTGGTGTGGCTCCGGATGCGAGGATAATCGCGATGAAGGTGTTTGACGACAGCGGAGGCAACGGCTACTTCGACGATATTGCGGCAGCAATTGAGGGATGCACTCTGAACAGTACATTATTCAACATTTCCGTGATAACTATGAGTATTGGTGACTCCTCAGATTTTTGCGATTCACTTGATTGTTCGAGTGGGTGGAGCGGGACTGCGGCTGCTCTTGAAACCGCCTACAATGCCGGGATATTCATTGACGCTTCATCTGGCAACGACGCATCCACGACAGGCCTTAACTTCCCAGCATGCAACGAGTATGTGGTGTCGGTCGGTGATGTCTACGATTACAATGGCGCTGGTGTGGCTTGGACTGCATGTACTGACAATGACGCCCAGCACGACGTTGATAAGGTGATTTGTCACGCTAACCGGTGTAGCATACTCGATGTGTGGGCGCCGGGTTACGCGATAAAATCGACAAACTTAAGTAACACCTGGGCGACTAAGGGTGGTACATCTATGGCTGCGCCTCACGTTGCTGGTGCTGCTGCTTTGATTCAGCAGTATTCGATACTTATGAATGGGTCGATGGTTAGCCCTGCCCAGATAAAGAATGCCCTCGTATCTACTGGCAAAAGCGTGACGAGGGACGTTACAAAGCCTAGAATCGACGTATATAGGGCTCTTATGTCTTTTGATTTTCCTGGCTTCACACTCTCGTCAGGGGCAGTCTCCCATGTTGTCGGTAACACGTCAACTGTCTTCAACTACACCGTAGTCTACACCTCCGCCAAGGCTGGTGTGCCATCCTATGTGCGAGTCCACATTAACGGCACTGGGTACTCTATGACTGGCAACAGCACAAACTATGCCTCAGGGGTGATGTATCATTATGAGACGACTCTCGCAGCTGGTGATTACCGATACTACTTCAACGCATCAGACGGGTCTTTGAAGAATGTCACAGATTCT
>CAYXON010000146.1:0-3789 GCA_964467145.1 uncultured archaeon
TTGGTGCGCAAGTAACTGGGGGACGGTCAGTGTCAACCCCAAGAACTAGGAGTATGTACTGTCTGTTCGGGGTATCTGACCCTGGCAAAATACATGATCTGATAAGCCGGAACCTCCACGACTTTGTTGAGGCCCCGTATCTTAGGAGGGTGAATGAGCAGCTTGACGAGATTAACAAAAAACTCGGACGCGGAGGCGCCCCATGAAATGCTGCAAAGGACCCATATCAAATAAATTCGGGTTGAGTATCCTCGGGGTCTTCATATGTCTGATACTCACGTTGGTTGGTGCGCTTCCCCCCTACAACCGGGTGCTGATACCATTTCCGCTTGCTTGGGCCCTTGCCGTCATAGTTCTCCTACCATCTCTTGTTCTGTATTATAGCGTGAGGGACAGGTTCTGGGCGCAATTTCAGAAAAAAACCTAAAGGTCGTCTGGTATACTTTGTCTTATGTAGAGCTCCTCAACCTTCTGCCTTTGCCTTATCAAATCATGTCTTGACCCTCTCACTAGGACCTCGGCAGGCAAGGGCATGCTGTTGTAGTTTGAGCTCATGCTGTACCCGTATGCTCCCGCGTTTTCGACAATTACTAAATCGCCTTCCGAAACCTTCGGAAGTTTTCTATCGCGGCCTAATATGTCCCCTGACTCGCACAGGTTTCCAGCCACGTCATACACTTCGTCCTGCCCTTTTTTGCCTGCGACCCTTATTTTGTGGTAGGCGTCGTACATCGCAGGCCTTATGAGGTCGTTGAATCCGGCGTCGACGTTCACGAACTTTTTAGCAGGAGTCTTTTTGACGCTGTTGACGCGAGCCAGAAGATAGCCTGACTCTGCGACCACGTACCTGCCTGGCTCAAACCAGACCCTTGGAGAATATCCCAAATCCTTTACGCCCTCTGCGACTATGTCCTTGTAGGCGCATGCGAATGCCTCGGGTGTTGTGACTTCTTCGTCATTGTATCTGATTCCGAGCCCTCCGCCAAAGTCTATGAAATCAAGCTTCACCCCGAGCTCGTCTTTGAGCCTTAAGGCGAACCCGATCATCTTTCTTGCAGCGACCTGGAATGCGGTGGTGTCTTTGATGTTTGAGCCGATGTGACACTGGATGCCGCTTATCCTAAGCCCCATATTCTTCGCTTTTTTCACAGCTGAAAACGCGATATCGTCTTGTATGTGCAGCCCGAACTTGCTTCCAAGAAGTGCTGTCGAAATTTTTGGGTGCGTGTCGGCTGTGACGTTCGGGTTAATCCTGAACGCAATCTTTTCCCCACCAGCTTTTTTCACAAGCTCTATCTCGTGCTCGTTTCCGACAGTCAAGTTGATGCCTGCGTCAACTGCGGCTTTTATCTCGGCAGCATTTTTGCTGTTGCTATTGTATATTATGTCCTCTGGTGCGAACCCTGCCTTAAGTGCTGCGTCAAGCTCGCCCATCGACACAATGTCTGCGCCGAATCCCTCGGTCCTTATCAGCTTTAGTATCGCGAGATTGGTGTTGGCTTTCACGGCGTAGCAGCACATGACTTCAGTTGGGAAACCCTCAAAGGCTTTCTTGAACCTGATGCACTGGTTTTTTATTCCGTCTCCGTCGTAGACGTAAAGGGGAGTCCCGTATTCTGCAGCCAGCTTAGTGAATGTTGAGTCTTCCATCGTCATATTATTGTTTTCGCCTTTTAAGTCTTTCAGCGGATTTCCTGAAAAGCCCGGTTAGTGTCTTAGCCTCCCTGCCCGACATGAACGCCCTGCCGACTAGGGTCTTGAACGTCCTTTTCGCGAGTCCATTTTCGAACTTCATCTCGTATATCTCATCCACTAAATCGTCGTAGAAGCGGAAAAGCACGTCTTTTTCGACCTTGCTAAGTAGTCTGAACTTCTTCCTTCTCTCGTATATTTTCTTGTTCTCCACCTTAGAAAGCTCATAAAGTACCACCCCAACGGATTGCGCGAGGTTTAGGGTGGGGTACCCTTGGTGGGTTGGTATCGTAATTAGTGCGTCGCACAACTCAAGCTCCTCGTTTAATAGTCCGTGGTCTTCTCTTCCGAACACCAAGGCAATCCTCCCCTTTGTGTCAAGTGATTTGCTGAGTTCTTCGACAAGTACTGGGGTCCTTAGCTTGTTTGAGTCGCCGGCTATCTTGGCTGTGGTGCCGACTAGAAAGTCGTACGCCCCCACAACATCCTTAAAAGTTTTGAATACTCTGGCGCCTTCCATCAGCTCTCTTGCGTGCATGGCCGATTTTCTACCCTCAAGTCCAATTTTTGGGGGTTTGACCATTGCGAGGTTTTTAAATCCGAAATTCGCCATTGCCCTCGCTACAGACCCTATGTTTCCGCCGTATTTGGGCTCTACCAAGACTATATGGAAGTTGTCCTGAAGCATCTTCATTAATTACAATAACAACAATAATTAACCGATGATTGAGGAGGAAATAGGGCTTCTGATAGGCAGCGTAAGGCCAACCCAGTTTGATCTTAAGATAACAAACCGTAAAATCGGAAAAGGCACGTTCCTAAAGCTCAAGCACCCAGTACATGGGTGGGTTCTCGCCCGCATAAGCTCGCTCAAGACCTACCTTGACGACTTTGACGAGGACGAGACCGTAGGCCACGCATACGCGATAGGCTACAAGGAAGGCGGGCAAATACTGATGCCCAAGACTCCGTTCAACACGCAGGAGAAAGTCTATCCAGCAGACCGAAAGCTAATAAGTGATGTCCTGAATCTCGGAGTCAAAAGAGAAAACAGCATATACCTCGGGTATCTGGAAAGCAGCGACCTGCCGGTGTACCTTGACATACCAAAGACCATCGGAAAACATATGAGCGTCTTGGCAAAGACGGGCGCCGGAAAAAGCTACTGTGTCGCAGTCATACTTGAAGAGCTCATGAAAAGCGGCATACCAATCGTCATCATCGACCCCCACGGCGAGTACTCGAGTTTGTGCGTCGAAAACGACGAATACGACGAGATGATGCGGTTCAACGTACCTGTAAGAAGCTACGCAGACCAGGTGGTTGAGTACACGACCGACTCAACAATCAACCCCCACGCAAAAAAATTCGCACTCAAGGCGGATTTCTCAATGGAGGAACTACTTGACCTCATACCCATCAACCTGACTGAAAAAGAAAAAAGCATCCTCTACACCGCACTCCAGGACATGCAGGAAGGATACAGCCTCAGCGAGCTCATAGAAAGAATTGAGGAGGAGCCCACAAAACTCAAGTGGAAGGTGCTGGACGGCCTGGCGGAGCTGACAAAATCCAGTGTATTCAGCGGCAACTCCACTCCCTACACCCAGCTTGTTGCAGAAGGCAGATGCAGCATAATAAACCTCAAAGGCACGATGCCCTCGATACAGCAGCTGGTAGTCGCAAGACTAACAAGAGAGCTATTTCACATGCGCACCATCGGGAAAATCCCCGAAGTATTCTATCTTCTTGAGGAATCACACAACTTCTGTCCTGAGCGCGGGTTCGGCGACGTCATGAGCTCGACAATAATGCGCACAATAGCATCAGAAGGCCGCAAATTCGGATTCCACCTGTGCGTGGTCAGCCAGCGCCCGGCACGTGTTGACAAAAACGTGCTCAGCCAGTGCACGACCCAGATAATTCTGAAAGTCACAAACCCAAACGACCTCAAAGCAATAAGACAGAGTATTGAAGGATTTTCAGAAGGCATGGAGGAGGAGATACAGCAGCTAAGCATAGGGCACGCACTCATTGTAAGCGAATCACTCAAACAACCCATAACCGTCGACATAAGAACCAGGGAAACCAAACACG
>CAYXON010000147.1:0-3776 GCA_964467145.1 uncultured archaeon
AGCTGAAAAGACAGAGGTGAAATAATGCACACAAAAACGATAGCAGCCAACAAGGCGAAAGGCAACAAATGGACCGCAACACCACGGGGCTCACACAAAAAATCAGCATCAATCACCCTAATCAATGTCATAAAAGACCTCGGATACGCAGACAAAACAGCTGAGGCAAAGAAAATAATACACACATCACTAGTTCTCGTAGACGGGAAAATCTGCAAAAAACCAGCTCATGGCATAGGATTCATGGATGTAATATCCCACCCAAAAATAAAAAAGAACTATCTGGCCACAGCAGTCAAAGCAGGACTAAAACTAAAGGAGACAACCAACTCCAAAACCAAGCTATGCCGCGTAATCGGCAAGAAAACAATCGGAAAAGA
Source organism: uncultured archaeon (assembly GCA_964467145.1). Lineage (GTDB taxonomy): Archaea > Altiarchaeota > Altiarchaeia > IMC4 > SCGC-AAA252-I15 > JAHIYG01. The sequence goes on from CAYXON010000147.1 coordinate 381, forward strand.
AAAGAACCAACTAAACCTCCACGACGGCTCAAACATAATATGTGATAAGACCGTCAGCGTAAACGACACAGTAGTCTTGGAACTACCACAAAGAAAAATAAAGGAAATCCTACCCTACGCAGTCAAATCACAGGCAATAATCATCTCAGGAAGGCACAGGGGTCAGGTCGGAGAAATCTCTGAGATACTACCTGGCACTGCAGCCAGAAAATCATTAACCACAGTCGCGGGCATACAGACGCTCACAGCATACGTCTTCATAATCGGCAAAGACAAACCAGTAATTGATGTATGATGGACAACATTATGAAACAGCCCCGGATAGCGAAAGTCGTCGTCAACATCGGAGTAGGCGAGTCAGGTGAGCGCCTAGGCAAAGCCGAACAACTACTCAATAAACTAACTGGGAAAAAACCAGTCAGGACAATCTCAGCACACAAGATACCAACCTGGAACATAAAAAAAGGCGAACCAATAGGTTGTAAGGTAACACTCAGGGGCAAAGAAACATTTGAAATACTAAAAAGATGCCTCTACGCCAAAGAGAACACACTAAAGCCAGGAAGTTTTGACGTCAACGGCAACGTATCATTCGGGATACAGGAATACATCGACATACAAGGCATCAAATACGACCCACTAATCGGGATATTCGGACTAAACATCACAGTAAACATAGAACGCCCAGGGTACAGGATAGCAAGAAGAGCAAGAAAAACAGCGAAAGTACCCGCAAAAGCGAAGACAACAAGAGACGAATCCATAGAATTCATGAAAAACAACTTTGGTGTTAAAATTGAAGAAGAAGACTGAATCCGGCAAGAACCAGAAGATCGACGCTAAAAACCTCACCTGTAGCGTATGCGGCGCAAGAAGAGGTATGATACACAAATACGGCCTCAAAATATGCAGAAGATGCTTCAGAGAGGTCGCACAAAAAATAGGATTTTTAAAACTGAGCTAAAATGGCTGATATGAAACTGTTCGGCAGATGGGACTACAACGTGGAAGTAAAAGACGAAGGCATGAGCAGATACATCAACCTAACACCAGTTGAACTACCCCACACATCCGGAAGACTAATCGGAAAACAATTCTCAAAAAGCAAGATGAACATAGTCGAGCGCCTAGTAAACAAGATGATGCGCTCAGGTCAAGGAACAAGAAAAATCGCAGGCAAATACATCCGCGGCGGCGGAAATACCGGCAAAAAAATGAACGCACTCAAAATCATCGAACAAGCATTCGAGATAGTCGAAAAAAAGACAAAAAAGAATCCGATACAAGTCTACATAGACGCACTACAGAACTCCGGGCCCCGGGAAGAAACAACAACAATCATATACGGGGGAATAAGATACCACCAGGCAGTAGATGTCTCAACCCAGAGACGAGTAGACTTCGGCGTAAAATACCTATCACTCGGCGCATTCGCCACAGCATTCAACAAAAAGAAAAGCATCGAAGACTGCCTAGCAGACGAGATAATATGGGCTGCAAACTCAGACAACAAATCATACGCAATCCAGAGAAAAGAAGAGACAGAGAGGATAGCGCATTCAGCAAGGTAAGGTAAAAATGGGTCGTCAAGAACAAGTTGCGGAAAAAATACTGAAAATCGTTAACACCCCTGAGCTAATCAGAAACATGGGTGTAGTCGCCCACATAGACCACGGAAAAACAACCCTAAGCGACAGCCTACTGGCAAACGCAGGACTAATCTCGATGGACACAGCAGGCAAACAACTAGCCCTCGACTTCCACGACGACGAACAACAAAGAGGAATCACAATCAACGCAGCAAACGTCTCGATGACCCACGAATACGGCGGAAAAGAATACCTAATCAACATGATAGACACCCCCGGACACGTAGACTTCGGAGGAGACGTAACACGCGCCATGAGGGCAGTCGACGGCGTCGTAGTATTAGCATGCGCGGTCGAAGGCGTCATGCCTCAGACAAAAACAGTACTCAGCCAAGCACTGAAAGAAAGATGCAGGCCAGTGCTATTCATCAACAAAGTAGACCGCCTAATAAACGAGCTCAAGCTAACGCCTGAGGAACTGCAAAAAAGATTCATGAAAATCATCGCAGAAGTCAACAACATAATCGCCATGAAACAACCCAAGGAATTCGACTGGAGAGTCGACGTCAACGCAGGGTCCGTGGCATTCGGTAGCGGATTCCACAAATGGGCGATAAACGTCCCCTACATGAAAAAAACAGGGATAACCTTCAAAGACATAATTGACATGTGTGTAGAAGACAGGCAGAAAGAACTCTCACAAAAAGCCCCAGCACACCAGATACTCCTCGACATGGCTGTAAAACACCTCCCAGACCCATTAAAAGCCCAGAAAATGAGGATACCGCAAATCTGGAAAGGAGACCTGGAAAGTGAAATCGGCCAAAACATGGTCCACTGCAACCACGACGGGAAAGTCGCAATAATGATAACCAACATCCAAACATTCGACAAAAGAGAAGGAGAAGTCGCAACAGGCAGAGTCTTCTCAGGAACAGTACGGGAAGGGATGGAGCTAAAACTCATAAACTCCAAAGTAACAAACAGGGTAACACACGTCGGCCTATACATGGGAGCATCAAGAAAAAACGTCGACGCAGTACCCTCAGGTAACATCGTCGGACTGACAGGGCTAAAAAACGCATACACCGGTGAGACAGTAGCTGAAGTTGACATGGCCCCATTCGAAGCCATACAACACCACTCAGAACCAGTTGTCACAGTCGCGGTCGAAGCCAAAAACATGAAAGACCTCCCACGAGTCATAGATGTTCTAAGACAAACATCCAAGGAAGACCCAACACTACGTGCCACAATCAATGAAGAAACAGGAGAACACCTACTGTCAGGTATGGGAGAACTACATCTTGAGGTCATAACCAACAGAATAAAAGCATCAGGACTCGAGATAATAGTCTCACCCCCAATAGTCGTCTACCGCGAAACAATAGACGGCTCATTCGGACCACTAGAAGGCAAATCCCCAAACAAACACAACAAATTCCTACTAAAAGTCGAAGTACTCGAGGAAAAAGTCGTCAAAGCCATACACGACGGCGAAGTACCAGAAGGCAGAAGAAAAGACCGCTCAAAAGACATATGGCAGACCCTCCATGAGCTCGGCATGGAAAAAGAACAAGCAAGAAGAGTCATAGACGTCTACGGCGGAAACATGATGCTCGACATGACACGCGGAGTACAACACCTCGATGAAATACTAGAACTACTACTTGATGGATTCGAACAATGCATGAAATCAGGACCCCTAGCAAGCGAACCCATGATGGGCGTCAAAGTCATACTCCAAGACCTAAGCCTGCACGAAGATGCAATACACAGGGGGCCAGCACAGATATACCCCGCAGTC
>CAYXON010000148.1:0-3715 GCA_964467145.1 uncultured archaeon
CCTGTCAGGCCGCCCATATGCCGTGATAAAGCTGCCGTTCAGCGAGTTTGATGAGAAAAGGGTTGGGGACGTCAGCAAAGAAAATATTGAGCACCTGCTAGAATCATTCGCACTAAACGGCAAATTCAACCTGAACATAAAGGTTGAGGGCAGAAACGACCACCACAAGGTCGAGGCAACATTCAAAGCCCTTGCAAAAGCACTCAAGGAGGCAGTCAAAGTCGTCGGAAAAGACGTGCCGTCCACCAAAGGCATAGTATAACCCTTAATAACGTCATCCTTCGTATTTTTCTTATATTATGGCAGCTAAACCAGGAACTCCTTTAAATCGTGGCAGGCGCAGGCAGGCTCATTCTGACGATGTAGGAATCGCCATTCCAGCACCATTTCCAAATCATGTTTTCATGGATGATTCTGAGATATTAAGGGAGTATTCTCAGCTTGTCGGCTGCGGTACCTTAAGGCTTGTTGCGACTGACCGTTTCCTGGGCAAGTCCAAGGACCAGTATAATGCCGCGTTTTTAGCAAGGGAAATCACCCAAAACTTCGTTGACGCAAACCCAAAAAAATTCACGCTCGACGGCGTTCACTTTAGTGAGGCAAGAGCTGGGAAATCCCGCAGGTTTGAGGTGGTGGGTGACTGGATTTTCCGAGACTCCAAAGGCCTTTACGGTCTGCATTCTGACAAGCCAGAAGGTCCAAGCGCTGGAGGAAACGCCATCGGCCTTAAGCAGACTGCCATAAGGTATATGCGGGATTTCGGGGTGACAAAATTTGAAATCTACGGTGAGAAAGACGGCAAGGGATGGTGCCTCAACTATCGGCTTTTGAAGGCTGATGATGTGAACGCAAAGCTTGAGCAGGGAAAAAGGGATGGAGCTATAGCTTTCAGCGAAAGGCTTGAACACGATCTTTTGGTTGCTGAGCTCTCAGACTGCCCTGCAACCGGTCAATGTAAATACGTTATAGAGACCGACAATCAAGAGGTGATTACTACCTTGCGTCAGATTCCTGAGATTGGCGTTTCTAAAACTAACCCACACCTTCAAAACCTGGACTTTGAAAATGAAAGAGGCGCTGTGAAATTCTTGTCTTCTGAGGCTGCAAGAAGTGGTGTTCGGGGCAGATTATTCATGAATGGTCAGACAATGAATGTCGATGAAAACGGGCCTTCAGTGACTGATTACTGGAGGGGGCCGACGGGGGTCACAGTAAACCTTCATGGAATAGACTATGAGATGAGCATTGACAGGCCGCCAATAAGACAGTACCAGTTCTCAAAATACTGCGATCACTTGATAGGTTCCATGAAAAAAGACGACCTCATAGCACTTCTTATCAGGGGCGAGCACTTATGGGACCTGGGGGATTTTAAGTTCGGTGATGAACCCCATAGCACAACCTTGTTAACAAATCTCGCCAGAAAACTCAGGTGGGAAAGCATAAACGACACTGAAGCATTTACGTCAAGCCTGTCTCGTGCTCATCCAGAAAAAAAGTATCTTGCACTTGACGGTAGTCTAAAGATACCTGCTGAAAGGCTTCAGGAGCTTCGCGCAGAAGGTTACGTCCTCTGTCCATCCGAGTTTCAGCATATCGGTATGCCCTCAGTCAAAACGAAGGTTAGGGCAGTCGATGTACACTCCGCCAAAAAACCAGACATATCAGCTGACATGATGCGGACCCGTGCGATATACGAGGGTTTCACCCCCTTTTATCCCGAACTCGGGGAGTTCCGAAACCCTCAGGATTTCTTCAGCGGAATGCTAAGGGGATTGGGTGAATTCACATCTGGCGTTTCAGAGGTTGCTGAAAGGAGAAACACGTTTAGGCTGAATTTCAAAGAAGGCATCCCAGACGAACTACTCTGCCATCCTCTCTACAGCATTAATCCAGAAAACCCGCAGCACCGGCTTGTCCATAATCTCCGGGCCTTTATTGCGCATGGGCTAAGTCAAGGCTATGTGCAAAACGCCCTCACCTACCAAGGCAATTATCTGACAAACTACGCCATACAACCCTCAATCTCCCCAAAGCCCCTGCTTGTAGCCCAGAACGTCCGCTTCAGCGAGGATGAAGGAGTTTTCCTCGAGGTCAGACTTGATGACGCAATGGCTGAAACTTTCAGAAGACAAGTAGGGGAAGCGGGCGTTCTCACGCAGTCATCTGCTAATGCCAGCGGAACTGAAGAGCATAAACCTAAAAGAGAATCTAAAACACCAAGAATACTCAGGTCCTCACTTCTTGCTGCCGCATCTGTTGCGGTTTTGCTTGGTGCTGCGGCAGTCTCACTAAATAGATACCTGAATCCCCACAGGTCGGCTTCAGACTCCGAACCATCTCCTATAAGGTCTGAGCAGCCTGCTTCTCACCCACAGGATCTCACAAGAACTTCGGCTTCAGACTCAAAACTAGCGCCCCCAACCCCTGAGCAGCCTGCTTCTCGCTCACCGGATGTTTCAAATGCATTAGACAATCTTGAGGTTGCCGTGGGAGGAGTTGCTCCGCCAAAGCCAGTAGATGATGTTGTGGGCGCGTACATGGGTTGGAGAAATTCTGGGGACTTCTACGGCCAGCTTCCTGCTAACTCAGACTACGCTGACGGATGGAGTATTGTGGGGATGATAGACGGCCAAAGAACCGCTGGCGTTAACCCAGCGACTAGGACCAAAGCAGGAGATGATGAAATCAGTAAGCGCTTGCAGGCGCTCGCCAATAAACTCGCACCTCCAGAGGACAGAATAGAGAATTTTGAGATAGAATCAAATCCAACACAAGCTCAACTCGCGCAAATAACCTTGTTGAGGACATACTACAAGATTACGACCGGCCATGATCTACCTAACATGTTCATTTTTTCAGGTGATGGGGCGTTAGGCGTCAACATCATGAAAAAAGCCATTGGACTACATGGTGCGCTGTTCAACACTGACTTCTCAGAGGCTCTGTCGACTCTGGTGCATGAGGCAGCACACCTTAACCCACTCTCCCGCCAGCATGATGGAACATTCATAGACGGAGTTCAGTCGATTTTCTCCATCATGAACGAAAGGGAGGCAAGCCTTTCACAAAGACTTGAAAGCGGTGCTGAGCTCACAGACCCAGACAGAGTGCTCTTAGACATAAGAAGCCAGTGGAACGCACTCTCCAAGATGCAGTAAAATAAGAGTTTTTTTAATCTGTAAAACAAATCCTCATCTTATGGAATCAGCAGGCTACGTTGACGAAGCCTTCAAGGACTATGCAGATTATCTTACGACACTCTTTTTCGTCGAGCCCTCATCTGGGGTATCATTCAAAAAGGCGGTTAACGCAGTCTGCGGTGAATCATCCATCGGGACCTGGACTGACGTCACAACAGGCGACATAGACAGGGCGACGCTTTCCCCTCACGCATTCGCGCTTGACGAGAAATCCGGCACATTCAAGGTGGCTTATCCACTCGAGCTTTTTGAGCCAGACAACATACCCCAGGTGATGTCGTCTGTTGCGGGAAACATCTACGGAATGAAGGCAATACAGAACCTTAGGCTCTTGGACATTCACATCCCAAAGAAGATGGTTAATTCTCTTCCTGGACCCGAGTTTGGAGTTAATGGAGTCAGGAAAATACTTGGCATCCAAAAAAGGCCGCTTGTCGGAACTATTGTGAAGCCGAAGGTTGGTCTAAACACGAGCGAGCACGCGAGGGTAGCATATGAGTCATGGGCTGGCG